>NZ_AHAM01000095.1 GCF_000236565.1 Mesorhizobium alhagi CCNWXJ12-2
TTAGTCCAATCGACAAGAAAAAGCCCCTGTTGAGACTTGACCACAGTTACGCAGGCAATCACCAATCTGGGTATGAACACGATTCGATCCGTCTGCGTCTATTGCGGCTCGTCGCCAGGCCGCAGCGCCGTCTATATGAAGGCGGGTCACGTCCTCGGCCGATCGATCGCCGGGGCGGGCCTGCGCCTCGTCTATGGTGGCGGCACCAAAGGTATAATGGGCGCCGTTGCCGATAGCGCGATGCGCGCCGGCGGCAAGGTGACAGGTATCATCCCCCGCTTTCTGGTCAACCGGGAAGCGACCGAACCCGCGCTCGGCAAACTCGACGAGTTGGTCATCACCGAGGACATGCACCAGCGGAAGCACACGATGTTCGAGAAATCCGACGCCTTTGTGGCGCTGCCCGGCGGCATCGGCACGGTCGAGGAAATCATCGAGATCATGACTTGGGCCCAGCTCGGCCACCACCGCAAGCCGATCGTGTTCGCCAATATTGAGCGGTTCTGGGATCCGATGATGAACCTTATCGACCACATGCGCGCCGAAGGGTTCATTCACACGTCGCATCTGGTCAGGCCTCTGGTCATCGATCGCGCCGAGGCAGTCGTCGCGGCACTCCTGACCGAGGGCGCGTCGGTCGACGCGCCGACCGAAGGCGTCACGTCCGTCATCGAGAAAATGTAGGCTATTCCCGCTGCCGGGAACGGGCCTGTCTCTTGCTCGTTGAAAGGATATTCCCAGCCTGAACGAGGAGGTTCCAATGTATGTCGATGGTTTTTTGCTTGCCGTCCCGACGGACAGAATCGAGGATTACAAGAAGATGGCGCAGACGGCCGGCGAGGTTTGGATGGAGCACGGCGCGCTTTCCTATGTCGAATGCATCGCCGACGACGTGCCTTATGGCGAACTCACGTCCTTCCCGCGCGCCGTGCAGCAGAAGGACGGCGAGACGGTGATATTTGCCTGGATCACCTACGAATCGCGCGAGGCGCGCGACGCCATCAACGAGAAAGTGATGGCCGATCCGCGGCTGAAGGACCAGATGGACATGAAGGATGCGCCCTTCGACGGCAAGCGCATGATCTATGGCGGTTTCCGCACGCTGCTCGAGTTTTAGGAGTCACTCTACGGCTGGCCGGCGGAAGAACATCGACCAGGAATAGAGCGCGAGGGCGGCCCAGATCATCGCGAACGCAATCGCGCGGGTGCTGCTGAACGGTTCGTGGAAGATGAAGATCGCGATCACGAAAATCATCGTCGGCGCGATGTACTGCATGATGCCGATAGTCGACAGCCGAAGCAGCTTTGCGCCGTTTGCATAGAGAATGAGCGGCACCGCCGTGACCAGGCCGCAGCCAAGCAGAAGCCAGATGTCGGCGGCTCCGGTTCGCCCGAAATGGCCGGTGCCTGAGGCTCCCAGCCAGCCGATATAGCCGATGGCCGGTATGCTCAGGACGAGTATTTCAAGGAAGAAGCCCTGCGCAGGCCCGATCGGCAGCGTCTTCTTGAAAAAAGCATAAAAACCCCAGCTGAGCGCCAGTGCTATCGAGACCCAGGGCAGGCCGCCTGCCTCCCATGTCAGCAGCGCCACCGCCGCCACTGCGAGGGCAATCGCCGCGATCTGGGCGCGGCTCAGCTTCTCGCCGAGAAGCACGGCGCCGAGGAAGACGCTGAACAGCGGATTGATATAATAGCCGAGCGCGGTTTCCAACGCCCGGTCGGCGGCGATGGCCCAGACATAGACGCCCCAGTTCACCGTGATCAGCGCAGCGGTGAGCCCGCCCATGGCCAGCGTCCGCGGCGAACGCAGCGCCACCTTGATATCGGCGGTACGGCCCATCCATATCAACAGCGCTCCGGCGACCGGCACCGACCAGATGACCCGGTGAGCCACCACTTCGGCCGCTGGAATATGCCCTACAGCCTTCATGTAAAAGGGAAGGAAGCCCCAAAGAAGATAGGCAGATAGCGCGAAGAAAAATCCGCGCGTCGCGCTGTCGCGGGCGGTCAGGGTCTCTGTCGTCATCGCGCTCATATGGCCCGCAGCAGGCACGAGCACCATTTCAATTTTCTGATGCGCCGTGGTGTTTCGCTTATGGGTGGCGCTACTCCGCGGCGACCAGCCCGGCCATGTCGCGGTTCTTCATCAGCTTGAAGACGATGGAATCCATCAACGCCTGGAAGGATGCGTCGATGATGTTGTCCGATACCCCGACCGTCCACCACCGCACGCCGGCTGCGTCGCGCGATTCGATCAGCACGCGGGTGACCGCCTCGGTGCCGCCGTTCAGGATGCGCACCTTGTAATCGACCAGCTCGAGGTCGCCGATCTCGTGCTGGAATTTGCCGAGATCCTTGCGCAGCGCCAGATCGAGCGCGTTGACCGGCCCGTGCCCCTCGGCGACCGACATCTTCTCCTCGCCATCGACAAGCACCTTCACGATCGCTTCCGATACGGTCTTCAGCTCGCCGTTCGCGTCGAAACGCCGCTCGACCATGCAGCGGAACGAGGTGACGCGGAAGAATTCCGGCACGGTGTGCAGCATTTTGCGCGCTAGAAGCTCGAAGCTGGCGTCCGCGCCCTCATAGGCATAGCCCTCCGCCTCGCGCTCCTTGACCAGGCTGATCAGCGCGTCGAGCCGGTGGCCTTCCCGCGGCACGTCGATGCCACGCCTTTTCAGCTCGGCGACGAAATTGGCCTTGCCGCCCTGGTCGGAGACCATGACCTTGCGCCGGTTGCCGACCGCCTCCGGCGGCACATGCTCGTAGGTCGCCGGATCCTTGGCCAGTGCGGATGCATGGATGCCCGCCTTTGTGGCGAAGGCCGACATGCCGACATAAGGCGCCTGCGGTTCCGGTGCGCGGTTGAGCAATTCGTCAAACGCGCGGGACAAGCGCGATATGCCAGCGAGCGCCTCGGCCGAGATACCGGTTTCGAAGCGCTCGGAAAAGGCCGGCTTGAGGACCAGCGTCGGGATGATGGAAATCAGATTGGCGTTGCCGCAGCGCTCGCCGATGCCGTTCAGCGTGCCCTGGATCTGGCGCACGCCGGCCTCGACCGCGGCCAGCGAGTTGGCCACTGCCTGGCCGGTGTCGTCATGCGCGTGGATGCCGAGGTTTTCTCCCGGAATTCCCGATGCGATCACCTTTGCAACGATAGCGCGCACTTCCGACGGCTGCGTGCCCCCATTGGTGTCGCACAGCACCACCCAGCGCGCGCCGGCGTCGTATGCGGCCTTCGCGCAGGCCAGGGCATAGTCCGAATTGGCCTTGAAGCCGTCGAAAAAGTGCTCGCAGTCGACCAGCGCCTCCTTGCCGGCGGCGATTGCCGCCTCGACCGACGCCTTGATCGAGTCCAGGTTCTCCTCGTTGGTGCAGCCGAGCGCGACGCGCACATGGTAATCCCAGCTCTTGGCGACAAAACAGATCGCATCGGATTTCGACTGGACCAGCGCCGCGAGACCGGGATCGTTGGAAGCCGACACCCCTGCCCGCTTGGTCATGCCGAACGCGACGAATTTTGCGCCAGCCGTACGCTTCTCGGCAAAGAACGCCGTATCCGTCGGGTTCGCGCCTGGGTAACCGCCCTCGACATAGTCCATCCCGAACTCGTCGAGCAGTTTCGCGATCGCTATCTTGTCCTCGACGGAAAAATCCACGCCCGGCGTCTGCTGGCCATCGCGCAGCGTGGTGTCGAAGAGGTGGATGCGTTCGCGGGTCATGATTTCCCCGCGAACCTGTCCGTGGCTCGGATCAGTTGGTCGAGGATGCCCGGCTCGGAGAACGCATGCCCGGCTCCCTCGATCAGGTGAAAATCGGCTTCCGGCCAGGCCTTGTGCAGGGCCCATGCATATTTCGCGGGGCATGGCATGTCATAACGGCCGTGAACGATTACGCCTGGAATGTCCCTGAGCTTGCCCGCGTCGCGGATCAACTGGCCCTCATCGAGCCAACCGGCATGGACGAAATAATGGTTCTCGATGCGGGCGAAGGCGATGGCGAAATCGTCCTCGCCGAACTTGCCGCTGGTCTCCGGCTCGGGCAACAGCGTGATCGTCTCGCCCTCCCACAGGCTCCACGCCCGCGCCGCCTCGATCTGCGCCTGCCGGTCGTCGCCTACCAGGCGCTTGCGATAGGCAGCCATCATGTCGCCGCGCTCGGCCTCCGGGATGGGCGCTACGAAGCGCTCCCATTTGTCCGGGAACATCTCCGACACACCCAACTGATAGTACCAGGCCAGTTCCGCCTTAGTTAGGGTGTAGATGCCCCGCACCACCAGTTCCGAAACCCGATCCGGATGCGTCTGCGCATAGGCCAGCGCCAGCGTCGAACCCCACGAGCCGCCGAACACCAGCCATTTGTCGAAGCCGGCCATCTCGCGCAGCCGCTCGATGTCGGCGACCAGATGCCAAGTCGTATTGGCCTCCAGCCCGGCATGTGGCGTCGATTTTCCGCAGCCGCGCTGGTCGAACAGGATCACGTCGTAGAGTTTCGGATCGAAAACCCGCCTCTGCTTGGGCGAAGAGCCGCCGCCCGGCCCGCCATGCAGGAACACCGCCGGCTTGGCGCCACGCGTCCCGACGCGTTCCCAATAGATCGTGTGGCCGTCGCCAACATCGAGCATGCCAGTCTCGAAGGGCTCGATCTCGGGATAGAATGTGCGCAGTTCAGTCGTCATTTCATTGTCTCTCTTTCGACGGCCAGCTTTCGGTATCGTGGTCGGGATGCTGACGGTTCTCGACCGAGGCCAGGAACGCATCGCTGGCCGCCTGCTCGTCCGGTGGACTGCCGGGCAGTCGGTGGAGTTCGTCATAGACGGCCAGCTTGTCGGCCGGATTGAGCTGGACAGTGGGCGGCGCGAGGTTCGGATCGTCGAGCGCGCCGATCGCCACGTCGATGCCGCCTTCATATTCATAGGTCAGCGGCGTGCCGCAAGCCTCGCAGAAGCCGCGCCAGGCGACGTTGGAACTCGCGAAACGCGTCGGCTTTCCGCGCGTCCATTCCAGCCCTTTCGCCGTGACCAGCGGGCCGAACAGTCCGCCGAACGCCTTCTGGCACATGCGGCAATGGCAGATCGAGGCACGGCCGAGGCCGGTCGCCCGGAATCGCACCGCGCCGCACTGGCAGCCTCCGGTGATCGCCGTGGCAATCATGTGCGCCCCTTCAGCGGCCAGGTCTCTGTGTCGTGGTCCGGGTGCTGATAGGAGACGAGATGAGCCAGGTAGGAGCTTGCCTCCTCGTCGGTGATGGTCTCCGCGCCGGGCAGCGCGGGGATGCCGTCGACGTAGGGCAGCTTCGCCTCGATCCCCCACTGAATGCGCGGAGCGATCTCGGCCGGTTCATCGAACGCCCCGATGGCAAGCGCCATGCCATCCGGCGCCTCGAAGGTCAGCGGCGTGCCGCAGTCAGGGCAGAAGCCGCGGAATGCGTAGTTCGACGATTGAAAGCGCTTCGGCTCGCCGCGCGTCCATTCAAGCTTGGCGTCGCGCACGGAAACCAAAGCCGCGTAGAAATTGCCGGACGCCTTCTGGCACATCCGGCAATGGCAGACCGAGGCGTCGCCCAGCGCGCCCTCGATCCGGAAGCGCACCGCGCCGCACTGGCAACCGCCTGTATAAAGCGGCTTGTTGTCGAGGCTCATCATGTCGCCGCTCCTTCCCTCAGCCGGCTGCGAAAGCGATTCCGCCGGCGCGCGCATCCGTCTGAAATCGTTTCCATTTCCGTGACCTCCGGCATGCTACTCAGGCGCATGGCAGACCGCCTCGATATTGTTGCCGTCCGGATCGAATACGAAGGCGCCGTAATAATTTGCGTGATAGTGCGGACGGGGGCCCGGCGCGCCATTGTCCTTGCCGCCGGCGGCGAGCGCTGCCGCATGAAAGGCGTCAACCTCAGCCCTTGAGCGCGCCGTGAAGGCATAGTGCCGGCCAGGCCCGGTGTTTGCGTTCTCATGCAGCCAGAATGTCGGCCGGTCGCGGCCGTAACCGCCGACCTTGACGCCGCCGGTGAATTCGGCCGGCACCATGTAGAGCAGCGACGCGCCAAGCGGCGCCATCGCCTTGTCGTAAAACGCTTTCGAGGCGTCGAAATTCGCGACGGATATTCCGGTGTGATCGATCATCGCCTTACCTCCCAGGTGGTCACGCGCTCGCCGGTGACCGGGTCCTTGCCATCCTTCAATTGAATGCCCTGCGCCAGTAGCTCGTCACGGATGCGGTCGGCCTCGGCCCAGTTCTTTTCGCGGATGAAGTCGAGGCGCGTAGCGATTGCGACTTCGATCTTGTTGGCTACCACCGCGTCAATGTTCGACTGGGAAGAGCGGACCCTTGTCGAGAAGCGATCGATGCCTTCGAAGCCAAGGATGTCAAAATACATACGCACAACGAGCTTCGCAGCTTGGTTTCCCGTTTTGGCCTCGCGGGCCAGTTCATGGATCTGCTGAACTAGCGCTGGAACGTTGATATCGTCTAGCAGTGGATCATCCGCGACCAAATCGAGTTTTGAGCCCGCAGTAGGCGAACTGGCAAACTCCGCCGGCGTATCTTGAACGGCATCCGCCCAGCGCTCGAGTACCGCTCCCGCCTCCTCCAGCTTGCGCACGGAAAAGTCGATCGGCTCGCGATAGTGCGTCATCAGCATAGCCAGCCTGAGCACCTCGCCGGGCCATTTGCGCCCGCCGAACTTCTCCGTCTCCAGCAACTCGTTGATCGTGACGAAATTGCCCTCGCTCTTGGACATCTTGCGGCCCTCGACCTGGAGGAAGCCGTTGTGCATCCAGTAGTTCGCCATCACCTCCGTGCCATGGGCGCAGCGCGATTGCGCGAGTTCATTCTCGTGGTGCGGGAAGATCAGATCGAGACCGCCGCCATGGATGTCGAAGACCTCGCCCAGATAAGCTTCCGACATGGCCGAGCACTCGATGTGCCAGCCCGGGCGGCCGCGTATCGTGACGGCCGTGCCGCCCGGCAATGTGAACGACGCATCCCAGCCCGGCTCCTCCGCGGATGATTCCTTCCACAGCACGAAATCCTGCGGGTTCTTCTTGTGCGCCTCGACGGCGACGCGCGCGCCGGCCTGCTGCTCGTCGAGATTGCGCTTCGCAAGCTGCCCGTAATCGGCCATCGACGACGTGTCGAACAGGATTTCGCCTTTGGCTTCATAGGCATGGCCGCGTTCGATGAGACGCTGAATCAACGTCATCATATCCGCCTTGCCGTCCGGCCTCGGCAGTACGAAGTCGGTGGCGCGCGGCTGGAAGGTCGGCTCCAGGCAGCCGAGCGCGGCTACATCCTTCTGGTACTGGTTGTTCGTGGTCTCGGTAACCCTGCGGATCGCCTCGTTGAGCGGCAGGCCGGGAAAATCCCGCGCCGCACGCGCGTTGATCTTGTCGTCCACGTCGGTGATGTTGCGGACATAGGTGACGTGATCCGGCCCGTAGAGATGGCGCAGCAGCCTAAAAAGCACGTCGAAGACGATCGCCGGCCGCGCATTGCCGATATGGGCGAAGTCATAGACGGTCGGGCCGCAGACATACATGCGGACGTTATCCGCATCGATGGGGACAAAGTCCTCCTTCGCTCGGGTCAGCGTGTTGTAGAGTTTCAGGCCTTTTTGTCCGTCCGCCATTCGAAATCCAGTCCGGTTTCACGAAGCCAATCGCAGCGCCAAGCCGCGATTGTGCTCCAGCCTGCTGGCCGGGGCGTTTGTCCTGTCTGTCGAGAGAAAAGGCGAAAACGTCCGGACCAGCGCGAGCGCTAGCCAATAGTGCAAATGCCACAAATGGCGCGACACGTTTTCATGGACAGCTTTATCGCGCCTGGCGGGTGTTGCCGTCAAGTCGCAACTTCGTAGCAAACAGGTCGCCTTTCCAATGTCGGAACGAAAACCCAAAGGTTTTATTAAACATGTCTAAACAAGAATCGGGAAGCCGGCGCGAAACGCAGTCCGGCGTCACGATTTGGACCAAATCGGCCATCATCTGGACGGCCAAATACAGAGTTGACCTTAGGGAAGAGAACCATGTCAGCCTTCAAGAGCGATCAGGAACGCGCTCGCGCCCAGTACGCCATGCTGACGCGCCACTATCGTGCGATCGGACCCGCGGCCATCGTCGCCGCACTTCTGGCGGCCAAGAAGCGCAAGCCGGCTCCGCCCACACCCAGCAAGGCCGCTTAAAAAAGCGTCAGTTGATCGGCGGCCGGCGCTTTCTTCGCCGGCTCCCGCGGGGCGGCCACGGCCGGCTCCACCCTGCGCTGAAGGTCGGACCCGATGTTGGCGACCTTGTTGACCAGATCCGAAACCGGAATTGCTTCGAAGAAATCTGCCTGCGCCGGACGCATCAGATCAATGACCTCGCGCGGTTCCTGCGTGCGGCAGTCGAGCCAGCGCGAAAAATCCTCCGGCTGGATCACCACCGGCATACGGTCATGAATGTGGGCGATTTCCCCATTAGCGGCCGTGGTCAGTATTGCGCCGGTGTCGATCTCCGAACCGCCCGGCTCGGCATACGTCTCCATCAGCGCGGCAAAGGCGACAACGCCGCCATGCTTCGGGCGCACCCAATAGGGTTGTGATTTGTCTTTGCCGTTGCGTCTCCACTCATAGAAGCCGGAGGCAGGAAGCAACGCACGGCGATGCCGCATCGCGTTACGGAAGGCAGCCTTTTCGACCGCGGTTTCGGCACGGGCGTTGATCAGCAGCGGAAACGTCTTCGTGTCCTTGGCCCAGGCCGGAATGAACCCCCAGCGCACCAGAAGCGAGCGCCGGTCCGGCCGGTTGGCGCCCGGCTCCTGTCTTTCGCCCGCCAACACCATCAGCACAGGCTGCGTCGGCGCGATATTGTAGCGCGGCGGAAACGCGACGACATCGAGGACCGCGAACATCGCCTCGATCTCCTCCGGCGTCGCGGTCAGCGCAAAGCGTCCGCACATGCGCTAGCCGCGTGGCAGGTTGCTTGAGAGGATATAGAAATCGAGAGCCCTTTCCGCGTCGCGGACCCGACTGTCGGCGGAATAGAGGGAGGAACGCTTAAGGTCGATCTCAAGACGCAAAGCGTCCTGTTCCTCCCGCTTCTTGGCGTCCTTCAGCTTCACCAGCAACGCATCCAGTTCGTTCTGCACGCGCGTCCGCTCGGTACGCGCATCATAGAGTCGCTTGCCGATATGATATGCGGTCTGAAAGTCCGCCGCCAGATCGGCGGGACAGGAATTGGCGTAATAGCGGCCTTCGCGGCCCTCGCTCAGCCCATTGGCCGGCGTGCAATATGCCCTTATCCCGACATCCCAGCCGGTTTGCCATTCCGCCCGGTTGACCGGCAGCTTATGTTTCGAGCACGCCTGTTCATGCTGCTGGACATATGAAGCCGGCCGACCGGCTGCACCGTCTTCCTGGCCGAGTTGGACCCAACTCACCGTCGCGCATTGCTGTTCATTGAGCGTGGCGCAGGAAGAGAGCGCCATAAGTCCCGCCGCCGCCGCTCCAAACGCGGCCAGCCGAAAATTCCCTGCAATCATACCCCGCTGCCCCAATGCCCGTGATTAAATCCCCGCGGGACGTTATCTTTCAGATTGCGGCCAATTCAACTGATGACGGTCGCCTTTCGTGGACTATCCACTGCCAGTTGCGATGGCGCTGGTGGCCATGGAAAAGCCGCGCCGCAACCGCTATCCAGTGGACGCACCAACCTATCCTCAACAATCAGCGGAGCCGGCGGAGATGATAGAGAGGCGAACGATCGCGGCGGTGTCGGTAGCGCTGGTACGCGGCGAAACGGTGCTGCTGGTCAAGCGCGCATTGGAGCCGTCGCGCGGGCTCTATGCCTTTCCCGGCGGGCGGGTCGAGGCCGGCGAAACCAGCGAGGAGGCGGCGCGGCGCGAACTTCTGGAGGAGACGGGGATGATCGCTGCCGCCCTGACGCCGCTGCGCGAATATCTGATCGACACACAGGTCGACGGCGAGGAAATCACCTACCGGCTCGAAGTGTTTACCGGAGAAGCGGCAAGTGGCGAGCCGGCTTGCGCCAGCGACGCCGAAGAAGCCTGTTTCTATACATTGGCGGAAATGGAGAAGCTTCCGCTCACCGATTCCATCCTGGACGTCTCACGCGAACTGCTCGGCGGCAGCAATTAGCCGAGGATAGCCGCCCTTCCGGCCTTGCGGCAGACAAATTGTTTCGCCACAAAGGCTTATGGGCCGAGCCTCACTGTTCTTCGTCGCATTTGTCGCCTTCAGCGCGGCGGCTTTTTCGCCGGCGCGTGCGGCGGAAGCTCCGTTCGAGGCCAGCCTGGTGCGGCTCGCCGAAATTCTCGGCTCGCTGCATTTCCTGCGCAACCTCTGCGGCGAACCTGGTGAAAAGTGGCGCGGCGAGATGGAGAAGCTGCTGCAGGCGGAAAATCCCGATCCGGCGCGCCGAGCCAAATTCATCGCCAGCTTCAATCGGGGCTATCGCTCCTACGCCGGCACCTACACAAGCTGCACCGCGTCGGCGACCGCGGCGATCGGCCGCTACATGAAGGAAGGCGAAGCGCTTACGCGCGAGGTGGCGGCGCGCTACGGAAATTAAGCGCCGATTAACTTTTCCGGCAATGCCGGGCGTACAGAAGCGGTTTCGTGTGCTAGGACTCTTAACGGGACATTAAGGGAATAGATCAAGTTGGTCCGAAATCGCCGGATCCGAACTTGGAAGGGTGGTACAAAGTGGCAGTTGAACAGAGTGTTAGCGATCTCGACGCATTGGTCCGTGAAGAAAAGCGCCTGACCGCCGTCGAATGTCATAACGAGGCCTGGGCGGAGGGACTTTCCGCCGGCATCGAAGCTGAAATCATCGCGGAAGCTGCTCTTGCGACCGCATTTGCCGAGATTTTGCGTAATAATGGCGAGGATGCGGCCCTGGCGCTGCTCGACCGCATGCGCGAAAAGGTAGTCGCCGGCGAATTCGAACCGGTGCGCGTGCGACATTGACACCTTCCGCCTAGGGCTTTTCATTGTGCGATGGCGTGGGGTGCGATAATGGCTGCGCGCCCGGAGAAACTGCGGAATGGATTATCAAACAGGCGAATCGCGCCGACATGGCGCTGCCGCCGGATTGCTCCCGCGCCTGGCAGCGGGAATCTGCCTCGCCTTCTTGTTTGGGATCTCCGCCAGCACGCCAGCTTTCGCGCTTAGCGAAATCAAGCGCGAGGAATTGCCGGCGCCGACTTCGCCTGCTCCCTCGGATGAGGGTCTGGGAAACACGGTACCGTTTCCCGATCTGGTGCAGCCGCCATCGGCCGACCAGCCAATCGACCCCGAAAAGACCGGCCCCGCCGGAGAGGAAACACCGGAGGGCGTAGAACAGCCTGATGCCGAAGCCGCCGGTCCGCTGCCGGAGGTGATTTACGACCTGGAAAGGCTGCCCCCTGACGTCAAACGCATGCGCGAACTTCTGATCGAAGCGGCGAAGAGCGGCGACATCGAAAGGCTGCGCCCGCTGATCGGGCTCGGCGACGATATGGCCCAGCTTTCGCTGGCGGGCATCGAAGGCGATCCGATCGAGCACCTCAAAAGCCTCTCGGGAGACGCTGAAGGGCGCGAAATCCTCGCCATCCTGGAAGAGGTGCTGAGCGCCGGCTACGTGCATCTCGATGCGGGCGGCGCGGAGGAGCTCTATGTCTGGCCATACTTTTTCGCCATTCCGCTGGACAGGCTCGATGCACGCCAGCATGTCGAACTGTTCAAGATCGTGACGGCCGGCGATTACGAGGACATGAAGAACTTCGGCTCGTATATCTTCTACCGCCTCGGCATAACGCCGGATGGCCGCTGGGCGTTCTTCGTGGCCGGCGAATAATCAGGCAGGCAACGCCTCGGAGAATTCGACGGCCCTGCCCTTCCCGGCTTCGACGATCTCGGCCTCCCACATCACCCGCTGGCCGCGTACGATCGTTCCAACCGGCCAGCCTGTCACCTGTTTGCCATGATATGGCGTCCAGCCTGCCTTCGAGCCGGCCTGCTCGTTGGTGATGGTCTCGCGGCGCTTCAAGTCGACCACGGTGAAGTCGGCGTCATAGCCGGCCGCGATGCGACCCTTGCGGGCCATGCCGAACAGGCGATGCGGGCCGTGGCTGCTTAGATCGACAAAGCGTTCGAGCGATAGCCGCCCCGCATTCACATGGTCCAGCATGATCGGCACCAGCGTCTGCACGCCGGTCATGCCCGACGGCGAGGCCGGATAAGGTTTCGCCTTTTCCTCAAGCGTATGCGGCGCGTGGTCGGAGCCCAGCACGTCGACGACGCCCTGCGAAATACCTTGCCAGACCCCGTCGCAATGCCGCTTGTCGCGCACCGGCGGGTTCATCTGGAGCAGCGTGCCCAGCCGCGCATAGTCGTCCGCCGACAGCGTCAAGTGATGCGGCGTCGCCTCGCAGCTAGCCACGTCCTTATGCGCCTGCAGGAACGCGATCTCCTCGGCCGTGGAGATGTGCAGCACGTGGATGCGCGCGCGCGCCTGCCGGGCGATGCGCACCAGTCGCTCGGTGCAGCGCAGCGCCGCGATCTCGTCTCGCCACACCGGGTGCGATGACGGGTCGCCCTCTATGCGTTCGCCCAGCCTCTCGCGCAGCCGGAACTCATCCTCGGAATGGAAAGCCGCCCGGCGGCGTGTGTTCCTCAGGATAGAAGCCACGCCTTCGTCGTCCTCGACCAGCAGGTTGCCGGTCGACGAGCCCATGAATACCTTGATCCCCGCCGCGCCCGGCAGCCGCTCCAGTTCCGCGACCTCGCCGGCGTTCTCCCGCGTACCGCCGACCCAGAAGGCGAAATCGCAATGCATGCGGCTCGTGGCCCGCTTCACCTTGTCTGCCAGCGCCTCGGCGCTGGTGGTCAGCGGGTTGGTGTTTGGCATCTCGAAGACCGCGGTGACGCCACCCAGCACCGCTGCGCGCGAGCCTGTCTCGAGGTCGTCCTTGTGCTCCAAGCCCGGCTCGCGGAAGTGGACCTGGCTGTCAACCACCCCCGGCAGGATATGCAGCCCGCGGCAATCGACGGTCTCGCCGGCCGAGGTCTGCGCCAGATCGCCGATGGCGCCGATGCGTCCGCCAGTCACGCCGATATCGCGCAGGCCGGTCCCATCCTGGTTGACCACCGTGCCGCCCTTCAGGATAAGGTCGAAAGTCGTCGCCATTTGCCCTGCCTCTGGCTCTTGCTCGCGCGTTGCGTGCGGCTTACGTAATGGCCGACCGATTTGCAACATCAGGTGCGTTGCCGCCCATGCCCACCGCCCAGTTAAACGATCGCGCGCTCATCTCCGTGTCGGGGGTGGATGCGGAGCACTTCCTGCAAAACATCGTGACCGCCGATCTCGATGTTTTGACGGCCGGCCAAGCGAAACCGAGCGCGCTTTTGACACCGCAAGGCAAGATACTGTTCGATTTTCTCGTCTCGCGCGACGGCGAAAGCGGCTTCATCCTGGAATGCCGCGCCGACGTGGCAGGTGATTTCCTCCGCCGCCTGACGCTCTACCGGCTCCGCGCCAAGGTCGATATCTCCTCGCAGGAACAGTCGCTTGTTTCTGTTTCGTGGCGGGATGGTTCAGAGGCTTCAGTTTCCGATTCAAGCTCTTCGCAATCAACCGGATTGCGCGACCTGCGCTTTTCCTCTGACGCAAGCGTGTTCAGGAAATACGGCCAGGCAGTTGGCGCTTCCGCGGATACTTCGGAGTGGCATACCTTTCGCATCAGCCACGGCATCGCCGAGAGCGGAGCGGACTACCAATTGGGCGACGCCTTTCCCCACGACGTGCTGCTCGACCAGATGGGCGGCGTCGGCTTCCGGAAGGGCTGCTATGTCGGACAGGAGGTCGTCTCGCGCATGCAGCATCGCGGCACTGCGCGCCGGCGCGTGCTGATCGCTTCGGCCGAAAGCGAGCTGCCGGCGCCTGGCGCCGATATCCTTGCCGACGGCAGATCCATCGGCGCCCTCGGATCGGTCTCAGGTAAATCCGCTTTGGCAATCGCACGCATCGACAAGGTCAAGGCCGCGATGGACGACGGCGTGCCGATCCTCGCCGACGGCGTGGCCTTGTCGCTCTCAATACCGGAATGGGCGAAATTCTCGTTTCCCCAGGAGACGGCCGCGGCGGGCGACGCCTGATGGCCGATCGGCCCGGAGCGCCGCTGCGCGCCTGGCAGCGCATGCTGTCGGGCCGCCGCCTCGACCTGCTCGATCCCTCGCCGCTAGACATCGAAATCTCCGACATCGCCCACGGCCTGGCGCGGGTCGCCCGCTGGAACGGGCAGACCGCCGGCGACCACGCCTTCTCGGTTGCCCAGCATTCGCTGCTTGTGGAGGCTATCTATTCCCGGCACGCGAAGGACGCATCGCCCGACCAACAATTGGCGGCCCTGCTCCACGACGCCCCCGAATATGTGATCGGCGACATGATATCGCCGTTCAAATCCGTTGTCGGCGGCGGCTACAAGGCGGTCGAGGAGCGACTGCAGCGCTCGATCCATATAAGTTTCTGCCTCCCGGCCGAGATCGGCGAGAAGCTGAAGAAGGACATCAAGCGGGCGGACCAGGTCGCCGCCTATTTCGAGGCGACGATGCTGGCCGGCTTCTCGGAAGCGGAAGCGATCCAGTTCTTCGGCAGGCCGCGCGGAATTTCGGCCGACGGGCTCGACATCCTGCCCGTCTCGACAAAGACAGTGCAGAAAGCGTTTCTGAAACGCTTCGAGGCGATCGAAAAGCTGCGCGGCAGATAGCCGAGCCCGCCGGCGATGGCCACGAAATCCGCGACGCCGGCTGGCAGGCCTTTCCCGCCTACCGCCCCTGGCGCTCCAGCCGGTCTAGAAACCACTGTGTCAGCCGCACCCAGACCTCGTCCTTTTCGCCCGAATCCTCCCAGCCATGGTCGAGATTGGGGTTGTCGTTGACCTCGATGACAAAGACGCCGTCGGCTGTTTCCTTCAGATCGACGCCGTAAAGCCCATCGCCGATGCAGCGTGCCGCGCTCACCGCCGTCTCGACGACATGCGTCGGGGCGTCCTTCAGCGTGAAGGTGCGGATGCCGCCCTGATCCGGCTTGCCGGAACGCTCGTGATTGACGATCTGCCAATGCTTCTTCGCCATCAGGTAATGCACGGCGAAGAGCGGCTGGCCGCCAAGTACGCCGATGCGCCAGTCATAATCGGTCGGGATGAATTTCTGGGCTATCAAAAGGTCCGAATCCTCCAGCCATAGCGTCGCCAGCGTCTTCAGCTCCTCGAAATTCGACGCCTTCTTCACGCCGCGCGAAAACGAGCTGTCGGGGATTTTCAGGACCAGCGGAAAACCAAGCGTCTGCGCCGCGACTTCCAGGTCGGACGGGCCGGCGATCATAACCGTTGGCGGCACCGGTACCTTGTTGTAGCTCATCAACTCGTTGAGATAGACCTTGTTCGTGCAGCGGATCATAGACAGGGGATCATCGATCACCGGCATGCCCTCCTGCTGCGCACGCCGTGCGAAGCGGTAGGTGTGGTTGGAGATGGACGTGGTCTCGCGGATGAACAGCGCATCGTAGTTTGCGAGCTTGGCCAGATCCTTCTTCGTGATCGGCTCGACCTCGACGCCCATCTTTTCGGCGATCTTGGCCCAGTGGCGCAGCGAGGAAATCTCGGAAGGCGGCAGTTCCTCGTTCGGATTGACCAGCGTGGCGAAAGCATAGCGCGCAGGCGTGCGGGTCTTGGTGTCGCGCCATTCGCGGTTGGTGTAGGCGGCCAGGCTCTCCAGGAACCGCGGCTTTTCCTCGGAGCTCATTCGCGTCAGCGAATAAAAGCCGATCTTGTGGATCGAAGCCCATTGCCGGTTGTCCCTGATGGAAACCTCCAGCGCCGGTGCGCGAAACCAGTCGAACAGCAGCTTGGCGAACCGATCCCAGTCCCTCGACGGACCAATGCCGAAGAAGAAGGTGACCTTCGCCGGGAAGGAGCCGCCCAGTTCCTTGCGGCACTTGTTGAGCGCCTGCTCCAGTTCCGGCAGAGCGTGCTCGTAGAGCTTGTGCTCGGAAAGATCGATCATCGTCTCGACGGTCGGGATGACCTTGTGGCCGCGCGAACTCGCCAGCAGCGAGGCATAATAGCCACGGCTCTGATAGGCATAATTGCTCGAAAGGTTGATAACCTTCGGGCGCTGGCCGCGAAACAGCGCCGGGTGAGCAAGATAATCGCGGTTGGTGATGATCTTGTGCGGCGTCGCAACCTGGTCAAGATCGCTTTGCCGGCCGGTGAGTATGACCCAGGTCATTTCGTTCACGCTTTCGGGTGGATGGCGGCCGGTTCGGCCAAATGAAGCGGCTTTTCGTAAAGCAGGGCGGCGGCGCCGTCGGCGTAGTAGTCCGGCTTGCGGCCGAAGCGGCGGTAGCCGCTCTTCTCGTAGAGGTCTATCGCCCGCGCATTGTCTTCGCGTACTTCCAGGCGCAGTTCCTTGCAGCCACGGACGGCTGCCGTGTCTTCGGCGGCCGCCAGCAGCGTCGGGCCGATGCCGCTGCCGCGAGCGGCCGCGATCGAGTAGAGGCGCGCCTTGCGGCTGCCGGCGCGAAACAGCACGGCGCAATAGCCGGCGATCGCGTCTTGCTCGGCCGCCACCAGGACGGTGGCCGAGGCGCTATCGACCATGCTCCGGAACGATTTTCGGGAAATGCGATCCGCCTCGAATACCGTGTTTTCGATCGCTGCCAGGGCATCGACGTCAGACGCGCGGGCCAGGCGGATTTCAGCAGGCATGCGGACCGGAAAACCTCAATCGGCGGGTGAAGATCAGGCTGGTCGAAGGCGTCCCTGCCCGGCCCGTCGGCGGAGGCATCGGATGCGAATCGCTCCTCGATTCGGGCTGAATTGTGACTCGTCTTTTCAGATCTGTCTGCTGGCGGCGATTGGTGCATCAGGCGCGTTTCAGTGGCCCAATCGAACCGGGAACCGCAGATGTCAGCCCTTCATGCCCTGCAGCAACTGCCGGTAGGCAGTATCTGCGACCTTGACCAGCACCTCTTCCGGCAAATTACCGGCCACCGCGCAGCCATAGCCGTCATCCAACCAGTACAGAGCGCGCGTGTCACCCTCTTCGAGCAGGCGGAAGCCGGTTTCGGTGTTGGAGCTGTCGCGTGCCACATAGAGCGAAATCCGGTTGCCGGTGCGGTCCTGATACATGAACTGCGCTGCTGTCTTGGTTGCCGCTGCCGGCAGCAGGCGTCCGCCTATCAATTCGAAGCCCTCTGCCGAAAGATCGGGCGCAACAAGCGTCACGCCGATCCGCTTGGACAGCCAGCCGACCAGATGCTCCTTCTGGTCGGCGCCGACTTCCACGACATGCAACTTTTCGGCGGCATAAATGGCGTGGGCAGCGATCGCGCCGTCGGCCAACTGGATTGCCGTCCCGTTCACCGGCCGCCACCCGGAAGCTCCCAGGAAATAGCCGCCCAGGCCACCAGCCGCGAAGATCAGCGCCGCCGCCGCCATCCGCCAGCGCGGGGCTGAATTGCTTGACGCAGGCCGAGTTTCTCCGGCCATGATTTTCGTGAGGCGATCCGGCACCGGCTCATCGAGCACGCCTGCCACCGCCCCGTGCAGCAGGTCGCGATCCGCCTCATAGCGCCGGCGCTTCGCTTCCATGTCCGGGTGGATTTCCAGCCACCGTTCATAGGCCGCACGTTCGTCCTGCGGCAGTTCTCCGTCGAGCGCCAGATGGATGTCGCGTTCGCTGTATTCGCGCATGGTCATGGCTCGACCACCCTTATCGTGCGCCGGCGCGCGCCATCGTCCAGCAGCCCACGCAGTTCGTCCCGTCCACGCGCGATCCGTGACATCAGCGTGCCGGCCGGCACGCCCAGCACGTTGGCGGCCTCGGCATATGAAAACCCCTCCACCGCGACCATCAGTATGGCGGCACGGCGATCCGGGCTGATGGCCTGCAGCGCGTCGAGTATCTCGCGGGAGGCGACATCCTCCGTCTGGTGCGCGGGCAGCGACATCGCCTCGCTCCCTTCGATCTGCAGCATGGAAGCCTCGCCGCGCCTTTTCACCTTGCGCATCTGATCGACAAAGAGGTGGTGCATGATGGTGAACAGCCAGCGGCGCGGGCTGTCGCCGGTGCGCCAGTTGTCGAGACGGACAAGCGCGCGTTCCAGGCTGTCCTGGACGAGGTCGTCGGCGGCGTCGCGGTCACGCAGCAAGGCTCGCGCATAACGGCGCAAGCGCGGAATTTCCGCAAGTATCGCTGCCTTCCGGTCGTCCATCGCTGTTTTTGTCCCCCTTCCCTCTGATTCCAGATCGAGTCCCTGACCGCAAGCGCGAACAGCCAGCATATCGCCAACGTCCCAGCATGGCGGATTCGTCCCGTCGGCGTTATCGCATCAAGGATTTTGAAGCATCGCGCACAACCATTCATTTGCGCTACAGAAAGCGGTTCGGCTAAAACTCCGGTCCCTGATGGAGACAAGGCGATGGCGATGACGGCGAACGCGAAGGCCCCGGCGAAGAGCGTTCCGTGGCTGATCATCATTTGCGGCTGCCTGATCGCCGCGCTGACCTTCGGTCCGCGCTCGGCGATGGGCTTCTTCCAGCTGCCTATGCTGGCGGAGAAGGGCTGGGACCGCACGACGTTCGGCCTGGCGATGGCGCTTCAGAACCTGTTCTGGGGCATCGGCCTTCCCTTCTTCGGCGCCATTGCCGACCGATACGGCACCTGGCGCGTGCTGGCGCTCGGCGGCGTCATCTACGCCGCCGGCCTCTACATGATGGCGACGGCCTCGTCGATCACGGCGCTGCATATTGGCGGCGGCGTACTCGTCGGTCTCGGCGTCGCGGCGGGCTCATTCTCGATCGTGCTCGCCGCCTTCGCCCGTCACACGCCGCCCGAAAAACGCTCGGTCGTGTTCGGCATCGGCACCGCGGCGGGCTCGGCCGGCATGTTCATCTTCGCACCGATCAGCCAGGGCATGATCGACGCCTACGGCTGGTCCGACACGCTGATCTACATGAGCGCGGCGATGCTGATCATCCCGGTGCTGGCGATGCCGCTTTACGGCAGCTCGCACAATGCGGCTGCGGCGCAGAAGGCCGTCCAGCAGTCGGTCGGCAACGCGTTGCGCGAGGCCTTCGCGCACAAGAGCTATGTGCTCCTCGTCTCGGGTTTCTTCGTCTGCGGCTTCCAGGTTGCGTTCATCACCGCGCATTTCCCCGCCTATATCGGCGACATCGGCATCGACGCGCGCTACGCCGTCATCGCGCTGGCGCTCATCGGCTTCTTCAACATCATCGGCTCGCTTGCCTCGGGTGCGATCGGCCAAAGATATTCCAAGCCGATCTTCCTTGCGTGGATCTATATCGGGCGCTCGATCGCGGTGACGGCATTCCTGCTCCTGCCGCAGACGCCGGCGAGCGTCATCGTCTTTGCGATCGTGATGGGTCTCTTGTGGCTCTCGACGGTGCCGCCGACCAACGCGCTCGTCGCCATCATGTTCGGCACGCGCCATCTCGGACTACTGGGAGGCCTCGTATTCCTGTCGCACCAGATCGGCTCGTTCCTCGGCGTCTGGCTCGGCGGCTATCTCTATGACCGCTTCGGCACTTACGATCCGGTGTGGTGGCTCGGCGTGGCGCTCGGCCTGTTCGCGGCCGTGGTGCATTGGCCGATCAAGGAGCGGCCGGTCGAGCGGATGCAACTGGCGGCGGCGGAATAGCCGGCGCCTACCGCCTACTGCGCCTTTGCAGGCTCGTCCGTCCCGGCGGCGCGCGTGAGCAGCCGCTGATAAAACAGCCCGATGCCGATCAGCACTGCGCCAAGGCCGATGAAGGACAGCGCGCGCAGCACGCCTTCCAGTTCCGACATGTCGAACAGGAACACCTTGGCGACTGCAATGGCGATCAGCGCGCCCGATGCGATGCGCAGGATGTACGACTTCTGCCAGACGCCGGCGATCAGCAGGCCGACGCCCATGGCCAGCCAGAGCGCCGAATAGGAATAGGTCTCGAACTGGCCGAGCCCACTCCAGAAGCCGATGAACTCGCCTTTGAACAGCCGCCGCGCCGACAGCGTCGCATAGGCAAAGGCGAGCGCCGCTCCGACCAGCGCAAGCATCGCCGGATACCAGCGCGGGCGTTTCCCGCGCGCGTAGAGCGCCAGGGCTCCGGCGGCGATTGCCGGCAGCAGATATGCCAACAACAACAGATTGAAAAACGGAAGCCGTCCGGTCGACTCGTCGGTAAACAGCGGGTTCAGGATGAGGAAGTGATTAGAGACGATGAGAATGGCGGACACGCACCCGGCTGCAATCGAGCCGTAGCGCAGCACCGGACTCGGCGAACGCATGTCGAGCGCGATGAGGATCGCTCCTGCCCCGAGCGCAAGCAGCGTGTAGATGGCCTGCTCGGCGAGAGTGGGGTCGCTGGCGTCTATCACGCCGCCATGCATGGCGTGGCGCACCAGCATTGCAATCGTCAGAAGCGAAAACAGCGCGGCGGCGGCTTCCATGACCAGGCGTGGGCGGCCTGCGGTCGTTAGCGCCAATTGCCAGGCTGCAAAACCGAAGGCGAGCGCCGGGATGCCGTATCCGGGCAGGAGCGCGTTGAACAGCGGCTTCTTCCCGAGAGCATCCGCGCCGACGATCGTCGGATCGACCGCGACACGCGCCATCACGACGATCGCCGCGCCTACGCAAAGCCAGCCCAGCACGGGATAGCTGCGCTGCCGCGTCGCCAGTGCAGGTAGCGCAGCCGCCGCGCCGACAAGAACCGTCGTCAGGCCGGGCCCGAACGCCATGTGCAGCATCAGGACGAAGGCGACGCACGCCCCCGCCAGCGCGAAGGACACGGACAGGCCGCCGGTGAGCGGCGGGTTTTCGGCCTTGGCGATCATTTCGCCGCCGGCCGTCAGGATTGCGCCGAGCAGCAGCGCCACGATGGCGAGGCTGTAGTCGCGATCGGGATTGCCGTAAATGATCCAGACCGCCGCGAGGATAGCGAGCGGCGCCAGCGCTGCCCATCCCGCCCAGTGCGCGCCGCGAACCGGCGCTGATGCCGCAAAGTTTCTTGCGCTCCAAAGGCCTGCGGCCAGGAAGAGCGCGCCGATCGCAGTTCCGACATAGGGCATGAGTGCTGAAAACGGGGTGGCGGGAAAACCCTCTATGACCAGGCTTCCGCCGGCAAAATCGAACGCGAAGGAGCCGGTCAGCGCCGCACGCGCGTAGGCGGCGACGGACGCAGCGCCGGCGGCGTGGAGAAGTGCGAGTGCGCCCGGGCGATAGAGCGCGACAGCGACCATTGCCGCGATCAGAACGGCGCCGTAGAGCGCGCCGCCCGCGGCCTGATGGTCAGCGTTGATCAGCAGCGATAATGCCGCAAGCGCAACCGACAATGCGGGAATGGCTGTCGGCCAGTCGAAGGCAACCGGTGCTTCCTCGCCGCCGTAACGCCAGCCAAGCCAAATCAAGGCCAGCGACAGCAGGATGACGAAGTTGATGAAAAGCACGACGGTGAAGTCGACCGTGTCCGATCCGGCCATATGGACCTGGCACCAGAGCCCGGTTCCGGCGAAGGCCGCGCCGGCGAGCAAGCGCCAGTCGCGCAGCCTTGCGATCGCGGTCGCGGCCACCAGCACGATCGCCAGATAGCCGAACAGCGCCCAGGCGTTCGGGGCTTCAGATGCAACGAGCAGCGGCGTGACAAGCGAGCCGAGCAGGCCGAAGCCGGCCAACGCCTGCCCGTGCAGAAGAGCGGCAGCGATTGCGCCGACGCCGATGATCCCCATCAGCACGAAGGCGAGAGCCGGCCCGATGAAGCCATAGACGCCGTGCGCGGCATAGACCGCCCCGAACAGGGTGAAGGCGCCGGCGGCGGTCAAAATGCCGGGGATGTAAGCGTTGTTGCCGCCGTTCAGCGGTATCTCGAAGCCGGTGCGGCGGATGAACTCGCCTGCGCCGGCGAGCGCCAGGCCGAGCAGCGCCGCCATTGTCAGGCGCACTCCGGGGCCAAAGATGCCGGCCTCGATCGAATAGCGGATCAGGAACACGCCGCCGAGCGCCAGCGCTATGCCGCCGACCCAGACTGCCCAGCGCGTGCCGAGTGCCGTTTCGATATCCGCCTTTGCAGCCGCCGGGCGGACAGCAGCCGCAGGCGCGGCTTCCGCCGGCGCATCCCTCCCCTTGACCGTCCCCCATGGTCCGGCCGGCTCGGCAGATTCACCGGCATCTTGCTCAACGGCCGCAACCTCGCCATCCGCGGCCGGTTCGCCGATCCGCTCGATCACGGCAGCGGGCGCCTGTTCTTCCGCCACCGGCGGGGCCGCGGCAGCCGGCGGCGTGGAAATGACGCGGGAGCGCAGCGCGCCAAGCTCGCGCTCGACCAGCTTCAGACGCGTGTTCAGGCGAATGACGATCACAATGAGCGCCACGAGGCCGAGCGTGCCCATGAGCCCGAAGCTGTCGAAAAACATGGCCGTTCCCCCGAATTCAGCCGTGGCAGTTCGTATTTGCTATAGCACAGTCCCGAAAAGTTGCAGACATGCGGACAAGATAATCAATAGGTTAGAGCCCAATCCGACCTCATCGGAAGATCAGGCTCTAGCGCGCCGCCAGATTGGCGACCGGAAAGATCGAGCAGGTTTCGGTGCCGAAAGCGAGCAGCTTTCCCTGCCCGTCCTTCAGCGTCGCTTCCGAGACGGCAAGCGTGCGGCCCTTGTGCACGACACGGCCCTCGCAGACGACCTCGCCGGTTTTCGGCGTGATCGGCCGGATCAAATTCACCTTGAACTCGGCCGTGGTGTAGGCCTCGCCCTTCTCCAGAAGCGTCTGGACCGAGCAGGCCAGCGCCGAATCCATTATGGTGGCGGCCCAGCCGCCATGGACGCCGCCCAGCGGGGTGAGGTGACGCTCGCCCGGCAGGCCGCGAAACACGGCCCGGCCTTCCGAGACTTCGGTCAGGGCGAAATTCAAAAGCGCCGAGATGGGCGGCGCGGCATATTTCCGGTCAATGATCCGCTGCAGAAGCTCGATGCCGGAAAATCTGGCTATGTCTTCGAAGGGAATGGTGCCGAGGCCGAGTGGGGAGACGTAACCCGGGAACAGTTCGACCTCGCTCATGCGGCATGTTCTCCGGTGCTGTGCGGTTCGTTAGGGCGGCGCTTTCGGAGCGCCGCGAGAAATCCGGCCCTTGCATCGGGCGCGTCCATTCCGCGGGGCTCGTAGACATGGCGCGAGAAGAAGAAACCGGTGAGCCGGAAGGCGTC
The DNA here is from genome assembly GCF_000236565.1 of Mesorhizobium alhagi CCNWXJ12-2. Taxonomy (GTDB): domain Bacteria; phylum Pseudomonadota; class Alphaproteobacteria; order Rhizobiales; family Rhizobiaceae; genus Allomesorhizobium; species Allomesorhizobium alhagi. Next base: position 23,236 of record NZ_AHAM01000095.1, read on the forward strand.
CTCGATCGCCGCACGGTCGGCACGCGGGCCGGAATTGCCGAGCAGAAAGGCGGGCAGCGCCAGCATCTTCCCGCTCCATGGCGCGCCGGCGGCGCGTGAAACCGCACGGCCGGTTTTGGGCGACACATAGGCGAGATCGCTGCGCGCGCCGGTGGCGGCGCATTGCGTCAGATCGAGCCCGAAGCCGAGTTCGTCGAGCACGAGCAGTTCGAAGCGCACGACGAGTTCGCCCGCCATCTCCGGATCGTCGATGTGCTCGATCATCAGGCCCAGCATCTCGTAAAGCCCGGCGTGCGGATCGCGCTCGGGCAGCAAGCGCAGATGGGCGGCAAGCGTCTGCAGTCCATAGACGGCGACGGCGCTGTCGAACAGGCGCGCCGCATTGAGTTCCAGCGGCTCGGCCTGGAAGGTGCCGAGATGTTCGTCAAGGCGCGCCCGCCAGATCAGGTCGACGCGGTTGCCCGCCTGCAGCAGCGGCTGCTGCTTGCGCGAGCGACCGCCGCGCACCAGTCCAAGATGGCGACCATGCGCACGCGTCATTACCTCAAGTATGACGCTGGTTTCGCCATGCTTGCGGGCGCCGAGTATGATTCCTTCGTCGCGCCATTCCATCGCCGGAGAGTTTACTCCTCAGTGCGGGAATTCAAGCCCCATCTCGCGGTAGCGCTCGGGGTCGTCGCCCCAGTTCTCGCGCACCTTCACGAACAGGAAGAGGTGCACCTTCTGTTCGAGGATTTCGCCGATGTCCTTGCGGGCTGCCTGCCCGATCGAGCGTATCGTCTCGCCTTTATGGCCGAGAACAATCTTTTTCTGGCTGTCTCGCTCGACATAGATCACCTGCTCGATGCGCACCGAACCGTCCGGCTTCTCCTCCCATTTTTCCGTCTCGACATGCGACGAATAGGGCAGTTCCTGGTGCAGGCGCAGATAGAGCTTTTCGCGGGTGACCTCGGCGGCGAGCTGGCGCATCGGCAGGTCGGAGATCTGGTCCTCGGGGTAAAACCAGGGGCCGACCGGCAGCGTTTCGGCGAGATGGTCGAGGATCGCGTCGCATCCGGCACCTGTGAGCGCCGAAACCATGAAGGTGCGCTGGAAATCGACGCGCTCATTGGCGGTCGCGGCCAGCGCCAGCAGGCTTTCCGGCTTGACCCGGTCGAGCTTGTTGAGCACCAGGATTTTCGGCTGGCGGACACCGGCAAGGTTCGTCAGCATGGCGTCGGCGTCGCCCTTGATGCCGCGTTCGGCGTCGATCAGCACCAGCACCACATCGGCATCCTTCGCGCCGCCCCAGGCGGTGGTCACCATCGCCTGGTCAAGACGCCGCCGCGGACGGAAAATGCCGGGCGTATCGACGAAAACGATCTGCGCATTCCTGTGGGTGGCGATGCCACGGACGATGGCGCGCGTCGTCTGCACCTTGTGGGTGACGATCGACACTTTCGCGCCGACGAGCTGGTTGACGAGGGTCGACTTGCCGGCATTGGGCGCGCCAATCAGGGCAACGAAGCCGGAACGCGTCTCGGGCAGGCTTTCAGTCTCGGTCACGACAGCTTTCCTTCTTCTTCCCAGACGCCTTCGCGGATCAGGAAGGCCGCGGCCGCGGCCTGCTCGGCCGCCTGCCTGGATGGGCCTGCGCCGCTGATGGCCGGAAAGCCTTCGGCCGCCACTGACACCGTGAAGATCGGCTCGTGGTCCGGTCCTTCGCGGCTGATGATGGAATAGTTCGGCCTCAGCCCGTCGCGCTGCGCCAGCCATTCCTGAAGCTCTGTCTTGGCGCTGCGCAGCAATTTCGCCACCGCTTCCGCGCGGTGCTCCCAATGGCGGGCGATGAACGCGCGGGCTGGTTCGAGGCCCCCGTCTAGATAGATCGCGGCGATGAGCGCTTCGACCGCGTCGGCGAGCGCGTTTCCGACCCGCTGGCCCTTCGCGGCCTTCGCCACCGGGTCGGCATGGATCAGTTTGTCCAGCCCGATCTCGATGGCAATCACGCCGCAGCTTTCGCCGCTCACCAGCGCGTTGAGACGCACCGCCAGTTCTCCCTGGCGGGCGTCGGGATAGCGGCGAAACAGCATTTCCGCGATGACGAGGCCCAGCACCCGGTCGCCGAGGAATTCCAGCCGCTCATTGTCCGCGCCGTCGGAGCCCCTTTTGCTCGCATGGGTCAGCGCCCGCCGCAGCATCGCGGTGTCGCGGAAGACGTATCCGGTCCGCTCCCCGATCGCCTCCGCGAGTTCATGTTCGGAAAGGCGCTTGGCGGCCATTCTTGGTCAGCGGACGAAGTCGAACAGGCGCGACGGGCGCATCTGCGTCGGCCATTTCCATATTTCAAGCGGGCTAGCACCCTCGGCAATCGAGAAGAAGATGATGTTGGCGCGGCCGACCAGATTCTCCTCCGGCACGAAGCCCACCGAGAAGCGGCTGTCGGTCGAATTGTCGCGATTGTCGCCCATCATGAAATAATGGCCTTCGGGAACGATGAATTCGCGCGTGTCGTCGCCGATCGAATTGGGCGTGAGGTCGAGCGTATCATAGCTGACGCCGTTGGGCAGCGTTTCGCGATAGACATCGACCGGGCCGCGGACTTCGGTGATGTCGGGATTGTCGATCTGCCCGACCTTCTCGCGCGGGACTGCCTGGTCATTGATGAACAACTGGCCGTCCCTCACCTGTATCCGGTCGCCGGGCAGGCCGATGACGCGCTTGATGTAGTCGAGCGAAGGGTTGGGCGGCAGCTTGAATACGGCCACGTCGCCGCGTTCGGGCGCGCTGCCGAAGATACGGCCGGAAAAGATGTTCGGTGAGAACGGCAGCGAGTGGCGCGAATAGCCGTAGGACCATTTGGTGACGAAGAGATAATCGCCTTCGAGCAGCGTCGGCCGCATGGAACCCGACGGAATCGAGAAGGGCTGAAACAGGAATGTCCGGATGATCAGCGCCAGAATGAGGGCCTGCACGATGACGCTGACGGTCTCGCCAAGCCCGCCGCTTTTCTTCTCGGTTTTTTCAGCCACGCTCATGAAGTCCTCGTTTCGTCGGTTGGGGTATAAGGGCTCGACGCGCGCGGGGCAACGTCCATGCCGGTGGCAAAAGCGCCAAGAAGATGGCCGTTATTCGACCGGAAGCGCCTCGACGATCACGAAGGCTTGCGCCAGCGGAAAGTCATCCGTGATCGTCAGATGGATTGCCGCACGATGGCCGGATGGCAGCATCTTTTCCAGCCGCGCCGCTGCGCCGCCGGTCAGATGCATTGTCGGCTTGCCTCCCGGAAGATTGACCACGCCCATGTCGCGCCAGAACACGCCCTGCGACATCCCCGTGCCGAGCGCCTTGGCGCAGGCCTCCTTGGCGGCAAAGCGCTTGGCGTAGGAGGCGGCACGCTGCCTGCGGCGGTCCGACTTAGCCTGCTCGATCTCCGTGAAAATGCGGGCGGTGAAGCGCTCGCCATAGCGGTCGAGCGATTTCTCGATGCGGCGAATGTCGATCAGGTCGCTGCCAAGTCCAATAATCATCGTATCAAATGTTCCGGCTGCCCGGCTTGACTGCCGGCAAAGCCGCCAGTTCCGGCGGCAATTGGTCGACCGGATAGGCCGGCACCTCGTATTCGGCGAGCGCGATCAGCGGCACTCCGACATCGGTCTTGCCCGCCGAGCGGTCGATGATGCAGGCGGCCGCGGCCACCTCGGCCCCGATCTCGCGCAGGCAGTCGATCGTCTCGCGTATCGACAGCCCGGTGGTGACGATGTCCTCGACAATCACGACACGCGCACCTTTCTCAATCTCGAAACGGCGCAGCCGGAACTTGCCGTCCTCGCGTTCGACCCAGATCGCCGGTGCGCCGAGATGGCGCGAAGTCTCATAGGCCGGAATGAGCCCGCCGATAGCCGGTCCAACGACATAGTCGATTTCGCCCGGAACTTCGGCGCGAATCTTGTCGGCAAGCGCGCGGCAGAGCTTTTCCGTCTTGTCGGCATGCATGAAGACGCGCGCCTTTTGCAGGAATATGGGGCTCCTGAGGCCGGACGTCAGGATAAAGTGCCCCTCGAGCACCGCGCCCGCCTCGCGAAAGATTTCCAGAACTTCGGTCGCGTTCATCGTCACTCCGATGCCTTAGCCATTGACACGCCGCGCTTCGCTGACGCTCGAATTGTCCTTGAGCTGCGACAGCAGCCGGTTCAGGTGTTTCAAATCCCACACTTCGAGATCGATCAGCATTTCAGTGAAGTCTGGAGCGGTGCGCACCATCGACAACGTATGAATGTTGGCGTCGTTGACCGCGACCACCTGCGCGATCTCGGCCAACGAGCCCGGCGCGTTGATCGCCGTAACCGAAACCCTGGCCGGAAAGCGCTCCTTGGTCGCCTCGTCTATATCCCAGCGCACATCGATCCAGCGCTCCGGCTGGTCGTCGAAATCGGTTAGCGAGGGCGACTGGATCGGGTAGATGGTTATGCCGGTGCCCGGCTGGACGATGCCGACAATGCGGTCGCCCGGCACCGCGCCCTCCGGCGCGAAACGAACCGGCAGATCGCCGCTGATACCCCTGATCGGAACACCATTGTCCTTGGCTTCTCGCTTCTCTTTGCGCGATGCCCGACCGGGGATCTGGAACAGCATGCCGGCGGCGTTGCGTATCTTCGACCAGCCCTCTTCGCGCAGCTTCGGCGCCGGCGTGATGCGCTCGTCCTTGTAGTCGGGATAGACGGCCTTCATCACGTCGTTGGACGACAGTTCGCCGCGCCCCACCGCGGTCACCACGTCGTCGACGTCCTTGCGGGCCAGACGATGCAGCACGGGCTTCAGGCTGTCCTTGGAGAACTGCTTGCCGGCGCGCTCGAAGGCGCGCTCGAGGATGCGGATGCCGAGGCCGGAATATTGCTTACGGATCGCGTTCTTGGTGGCGCGGCGGATGGCGGCGCGCGCCTTTCCGGTCACCACGATCGATTCCCAGGCGGCAGGCGGCACCTGAGCTTTGGAACGGATGATCTCGACCTCGTCGCCATTCTTGAGCTCGGTCATCAGTGGCATGATGCGGCCATTGACCTTGGCGCCGACGCAGGTGTCGCCGACATCGGTGTGGACCGCATAGGCGAAATCGATGGGCGTCGCGCCGCGCGGCAGCGCGATCAGCATGCCCTTCGGCGTGAAGCAGAACACCTGGTCCTGGAACAGCTCCAGCTTGGTGTTTTCGAGAAAATCCTCCGGATTGTCGCCCTCGGCAAGCTGCTCGATCGTGCGCCGTAGCCACGCATAGGCGTTGGTTTCCCTGGAAATGGCGTGGCTGGCGCCATTCACCTTGCCGCCCGTATCCTTGTAGAGCGCATGCACGGCGACGCCGTATTCAGCGACCTTGTTCATCTCGCGCGTGCGGATCTGCAGCTCTATGCGCTGGCGCGACGGCCCGACGATCGTGGTGTGGATCGAGCGGTAGTCGTTCTGCTTGGGCGTCGAGATGTAGTCCTTGAAGCGTCCAGGAACCATCGACCAGGTGGTATGGATCGCGCCCAGAGCGCGGTAGCAATCCTCAACCGTGCCAACGATCACGCGAAAGCCGAAAATGTCGGAAAGCTGCTCGAAGGAAAGCGCCTTCGCCTCCATCTTGCGGAACACCGACCACGGTTTCTTCTGCCGGCTTTTGACGACCGCCTCGATCGAATGCTTTTCAAACAGCCCGGACAGCGACTTCTCGATCTCCTCGACCACGCCGCGGTTGCGCTTGAAAATGTCGGCGAGCCGCTCGGTGACCGTGCGGTAGGCGTCCGGGTTTATGTAGCGGAACGCCAGTTCCTCCAGCTCCTCGCGCATACCCTGCATGCCCATGCGCCCGGCAAGCGGCGCATAGATCTCCATGGTCTCCTCGGCGATGCGCAGGCGCTTCGCATCGGGAACATGGTCGAGCGTGCGCATATTGTGCAGCCGGTCGGCGAGCTTGACCAGGAGAACGCGCACATCCTCCGAGATCGCCAGCAGCAGCTTGCGCAGATTCTCGGCCTGCTCAGCCTTTTTGGAGACGAGGTCCAGCTTCTTGAGCTTGGTCAGCCCTTCGACCAGCTTGCCGAGATCGGGGCCGAACAGCTCGTCGATCTCCTGGCGGGTGGCCGTGGTGTCCTCGATCGTGTCGTGCAGCAGCGCGACGGCGATCGTCGCCTCGTCCATGTGCATTTCGGTGAGGATCGCGGCGACTTCGAGCGGATGCGAGAAATAGGGATCGCCCGAGGCGCGCCGCTGGTGCCCATGCTTCTGCATCGCATAGACATAGGCCTTGTTGAGCAGCGCCTCGTTCACGTCGGGCTTGTAGCGCTGGACGCGCTCGACAAGCTCATACTGACGCATCATGGGCTAAGTCCCGGACAATAAAAGAAATCATGCGCCGCATCGGACGATACGGCGCATGCCATAGATAACCACCAAACCGCCGGCGCGAAAGTGCCGGCCTTTGTTTAAGCGCTGCGGAGAGAGCTCTTAGTAGTCGTCGCTCTTTTCGGGCGCTACCAGGCCCTCGATGCCGGCGAGCAGATCCTCTTCCGTCATGCGGTCGAAGGTGATGTTTTCTTCCGCTTCGTCGGTATCCGCGGCAATTGCTGCGGCGTCGGTCTGGTCGGTCAGTTCCTGATCGTCGCTCTCGGGCTCATCGACCTCGACATGCTTCTGCAGCGAGTGGATCAGATCTTCCTTGAGATCGCCGGGCGACAGCGTCTCATCAGCGATCTCGCGCAGCGCAACGACCGGGTTCTTGTCGTTGTCGCGCGGCACGGTGATCTGGGCGCCCTGCGAGATCTGGCGGGCGCGGTGGCCGGCCAGGAGCACCAGTTCAAACCGGTTGTCGACCTTGTCGATGCAATCTTCAACGGTTACGCGGGCCATGGATTGCCCCTTTCATACGATGATGTAATGGAAAACAGGCGCGGTCCATAACCCGAACGCGCGCCAAACACAAGCTTTCTGCGCGGCCGCGCAGGTGGCCAACCGACGCCGAGATCACATTTTCTTGCTTCGGACCGTCAAGCCTTGGAATGGGCCGGGGTGAACTCTAATTTCATTATCAGGCGGCCGGAACGTATTTCCCGTGCAACCGAGGGGCCAGCGCCCGCGTATTTAAAGTGATTGCTGTTTTTGTAGGGATATTACGGCCATGTTTGATCCTCGCGAAAAGATCGCCCTTTTCATCGACGGCGCCAATCTCTACGCCACCTCGCGCTCGCTCGGCTTCGACATCGACTATCGCAAGCTGCTATCGAGCTTCCAGAAGCGCGGTTATCTGCTACGCGCCTACTACTACACCGCGCTGGTGGAAGATCAGGAGTATTCGTCGATCCGTCCGCTGATCGACTGGCTTGACTACAATGGCTTCAAGGTGGTCACCAAGCCGGCGAAGGAATTCACCGATTCCACCGGCCGCCGCAAGATCAAGGGCAATATGGACATCGAGCTCACTGTCGACGCATTGGAGCTTGCGGAAGTCGTCGATCACTACGTGATCTTTTCCGGCGACGGCGACTTCCGCACGCTGGTCGAGGCCTTGCAAAGGCGCGGCCGCAAGGTCAGCATCGTGTCCACCATGGCCTCGCAGCCGCCTATGATATCCGACGATCTGCGCCGCCAGGCCGATCATTTCATCGACCTGATGACGCTCAGGAGCGAGATCGGACGCGATCCTTCGGAGCGGCCGGTGCGGCGCACCGAGCCTGCCGAAGCCGAGGAAAGCGAATTTTGACCGCGTGACCCGCCAGTTTTTCGCCGAGCCCTCGCACGATTGTCCGCTCTGCCCGCGTCTCGCCGACTTCAGGACGGCTTGGCGCATTCGCGAGCCTGGCTGGTTCAACGGGCCGGTGCCGACCTTCCTGCCGCCGGAAGGCGAGGACGCCGTGCGCTTTCTGATCGTCGGCCTGGCGCCCGGCTTGCGCGGCGCCAACCGCACCGGCCGTCCCTTCACCGGCGACTACGCCGGCGAGCTGCTTTACGACACGCTCATCCGTTTCGGCTTCGCCCGCGGCCGCTTCGAGGCGCGTCCGGACGACAGCCTCGAGCTGATCGGCACCGCGATCACCAATGCGGTGCGTTGCGTCCCGCCCGAAAACAAGCCCGTCGGCATGGAGATCGCAACCTGCCGCGCTTTTCTCACGCCGACCATCGCACGCTTTCGAAATCTCGAAGCGATCCTGACACTGGGCACCATCGCCCACCAGTCGACCGTCCGGGCGCTTGGAAAGCGCGTGATCGAATACCCGTTCAGGCACGGCGTCAGCCAGGGCGCCGGCGCGGTCAGGCTTTTTTCGAGCTACCACTGCTCACGCTACAACACCAACACCGGGCGCCTGACGACGAAGATGTTCGTCGAGGTGTTCGAGGAAGTGGCTGGGTTCTTACAGGACGGAAAGCTGCCGGTCGCTTGACATTTGTCAACCACAGTTTACGATCTGTATATGCAGGTCCTTAGAACCGCAGCTTTCATAGACTGGCTTGGAGAGCTTCGCGACGGGACCGCGAAAGCACGGATTGCTCGCAGAAGATCGGATGATCAGTGGCAATTTCGGTGACGTGAAGTCGGTCGGAGAAGGTGTAAGCGAGCTGAGGATCAACCATGGTCCGGGATATCGCGTCTATTTCGCTCGACGCGGTTCGCTGACGATCTTGCTGCTCTGTGGCGGAGACAAAGATTCTCAAACCAGAGATATCGCCCGCGCCAAGACTCTCGCCCGTCAATGGAAGGATTGAAGCGATGAAATTGGAAACAAGACCGTACGACGCCGCGGAATTTCTCGACAGTGATGGGGCGCTTGAAGAATATTTGAAAGCAACCTGCGAGGACGGCAGCGCAGCCGAGATCGCGCATGCTCTCGGCGTTATCGCTCGTGCGCAGAACATGACCAAACTTGCAGAGAAGACCGGATTGTCGCGGCAGGCGCTTTACAAGGCATTGAGCGGCGACGGCAATCCGGAATTCGCGACGATCATGAAAGTCGCCGAGGCGCTTGGCCTGCGGGTGACGTTCGTCAGCGCCGAAACCGGTCGAGACGCCGCCTGAGGTTCAGCCTTACCCCCGCTCCTTGAGCAGCCGGCCCTTCTCGCGGTTCCAGTCGCGCTGCTTTTCGGTCTCGCGCTTGTCGTGCAGTTTCTTGCCCTTGGCCACGGCGAGCAGCAGTTTTGCGCGGCCCTTGTCGTTGAAGTAGATCTTCAGCGGCACCATGGTCATGCCTTCGCGCTCGACGCTCTGCGCCAGTCGCGCCATTTCGCGCTTGTTGAGAAGGAGTTTTCGCCGGCGGCGCGGCTCATGGTTGAAGCGGTTGGCCTGCAGATATTCCGGCACATAGGAATTGATCAGCCAGATCTCGCCGCCTTCGACCGAGGCGTAGGATTCCTGGATGTTCGCCTGCCCCTGGCGCAGCGACTTGACCTCGGTGCCGGTCAGCGCAAGCCCGGCCTCGACCGTGTCGAGCACCTCATAGGAAAAACGCGCCTTGCGGTTTTCCGCGACGGTCTTGTTGTTCGGATCGGATTTCTTCTGGTTCATGATGTCATGTACTTTAGGTGCCTCCTTCGAGGCTCGCTACCGCTCGCACCTCAGGGTGAGGGCGTTGTGCGATTCCTGTGACGGCAATCGCTACAGAGCCGGGCGATTGATCGACGCACTTCCCTCATCCAGGGGTGCGATCGGTAGCGAGCCTCGAAGGACGCACAACGAGGGACCATCACATGGCGGCTGCGATCGGCTTTGGCAAGAGCCGGCTTAATTGATCAACCCGGCATGTTTCATGGCCGCTTCGATCTTCTCGGCGGTGGCGTCCTCGACCGTCACCAGCGGCGAACGCACGGCATTCTCTAACTTTCCTAGCCGTGACAGCGCATATTTCGACCCGGAGACGCCCGGCTCAATGAAGATCGCCTTGTGCAGCGGCATCAGCCGATCCTGCAATTCCAGCGCCTTCTCCTTATCGCCGTTCAGTGTCGCTTCCTGGAATTCGGCGCAAAGTCGCGGCGCAACATTCGACGTGACGGAAATCGCGCCGACCCCGCCATGCGCGTTGAAACCAAGCGCCGACGCGTCCTCGCCGGAAAGCTGGATGAAATCCTTGCCGCACGTCATGCGCTGCTCCGACACGCGCTCCACCTTGCCGGTGGCATCCTTCACGCCGACGATGTTCTTGAAGTCGTGCGCCAGCTTCCCCATCGTTTCCGGCATCAAATCGATCACCGAGCGCGGCGGGATGTTGTAGATCAGGATCGGCAGGCTGGTCGACTTGGCGACCGCCGCGAAATGCGCGTAGAGCCCGCGCTGGGTCGGCTTGTTGTAGTAGGGCGTCACGACGAGAACTGCGTCGGCGCCTACCTCTTCGGCATAGCGTACCAGGCCGATCGCCTCTTCCGTGTTGTTGGAGCCCGCACCGGCAATGACCGGCACGCGGCCCCTCGCCGTTTCCACGCAGGCCTTCACCACCTGGCGATGTTCGTCATGCGAGAGCGTCGGCGACTCGCCTGTGGTGCCTACCGGGACTAGGCCCTTGGTGCCCTCGGCGACCTGCCATTCGACCAAGGCGCGAAACGCTTTCTCGTCGAACCCGCCACTCTTTTCGAATGGTGTCACGAGCGCAGTCATCGAGCCTCTCAGCATTACGTCCAACTCCCTGCAACCCTGCGGTTGGCCAGTCCTTTTCGAAATTTCGCGGCTTTCTATCCGAAAGCGAAGCCGCGCACCATAGTCTTGCCACTGATGGGCGGCAAGGGTGTGTTGGGCCACGACTTTTGAGGCATTGGGCGTTCGCACGGGCGACTGGGTTCACTTGCAGAATCTGAGCTTTGCGGACCCGCTCCTCTTGGTCGTGCAGGAACAGGGACAGAGAACACCATGCCATTTGATTGGCCGACCCGTTTTGTGCTTGCGGGAGTACTCGCAGCCTTCGGCCCGGCCGCGGCATTCGGCCAGTCGGGCGAGTTGCCCTACGCGCCGATCCCGAAGCCGCGTCCGCAAGCCGCGATCGAGAAGAATTTCGGACCTGGAGCCTCGAAGGCCTCCGTTGCGATCCGGCCGGATAATGTCGTTGGCCAGCGTGGCTTGGCCCATACCGCGAAGCTGGAATCCGGCCTTGACGCGCTTTCGGATGGAGAAATCGGGGAGGCTCGCGAGGTGCGCGACAGCCTTCCGGCGCAGTCGCTCGACCGCCACATCCTGACTTGGGCGATCGCTGTCAAAGGCGGCGGACTGGCGCCGGCCAGCGACATCGCCGCAGCGCAGGCGCTGCCGGACTGGCCGGGGACGAAGGCGCTGCAACGCAACAGCGAGAGAGCGCTTTATCGCGACATGTCCGATCCGCAAACCATTGTCGAAGCGTTCAGCAAAGCCCCGCCGCAAACGTCGTCAGGCGTGATCGTGCTTGCCCGTTCGCATATCGAGCTTGGCGACCGCGAGGCGGCGCGGGCGGTGCTGTCGCCGTTCTGGCGCAAGGAAAAGCTCCCGCCGAGGGACGAGGCGGCGATCATCAGGGAGTTCGGCGGGATCATTCCGGCCGCCGACCACCGCGCGCGCATGGAACGGATGCTCTATTCAGACCGGGTGAATTCGGCCAAGCGCGTTGCAGCGCTCGCCGGAGCGCAATCATTGGCCGACGCCTGGGCAGCGGTGATCAGGGGCAACCGCGATTCCGGCAAGCTTCTAGAGAAAGTGCCGGCAGACCAGCGCTCGGCTGGCTGGTTTTTTGCCAAGGCCAAACATCTGCGTCGGAGCGAAAAGTTCGCCGAAGCGGCGGAAGTGATGCTCAAGGCGCCTACGGATGGCGCCGCTCTCGCCGATCCCGACGCATGGTGGGTCGAACGCCGGGTGCTTTCGCGAGAACTCGTCGATCAGGGCGACATGAAGACCGCCTACAAGATCGCCGCCGCTCATGCGGCGGAAAATCCGACAAACGTGGCAGACGCCGAGTTCCATGCCGGCTGGTACGCGTTTCGCGGTTTGGGCGACGCCAAGACCGGTGCGCGCCATTTCTCCCGTATCGCCGAAATCGCCGAGGGCCCGATTTCACTCTCGCGCGCCTACTACTGGCTCGGCCGCGCGGCCGAAGCCGGCGCGTCGGGCGACGCCAAAGCCTATTTCGAGCGCGCCAGCGCCTATGGCACGACGTTCTACGGGCAACTGGCGGCACAGCGCATCGGGCGCGACAGCATCAGAGTTGGCTACCCGCGCCCGTCGATGGCCGACCATGAGAAATTCGTGAGCCGCGAGCCCGTAAGGGCCATCAAGCGGCTTGAAGCCGCCGGCCAAGAAAGCCTCGCCGACATGCTCTATCGCACACTCGCCGAGGAACTCACCAGTCCGGGCGAACTGACGCTGCTCGCCGTCATGGCTGAAAACCGCGGCGACCATTTCCTGGCGCTGAAGATCGGCAAGATCGCGTCTTCGCGCGGCATCGACATCGGCTCGCTTGCGCATCCGATGGGCGCCATTCCCTCGTCGGCGAACATCTCGGGTTCAGGCAAGGCGCTCGCCTACGCGATCGCCCGCCAGGAGAGCGAGTTCAACGTCGCTGCGGTGTCCGGCGCGGGCGCGCGCGGCCTGTTGCAACTGCTGCCAGGCACGGCAAAGGAGGTGGCGAAGAAGGCCGGCGTGACCTATTCGAAAGCGCGGCTGACCACTGACGGCGGTTACAACGCCACGCTGGGCGCTGCCTTTCTCGGCGAGCAACTCAACCGCTTCGACGGCTCCTACGTGCTGACTTTCGTCGGCTACAATGCAGGGCCGGGCCGCGCCCTGGACTGGATCAAGCGTTATGGCGACCCTCGCGGCCAGGACATAGACGCAGTGGTTGACTGGATCGAGAGCATCCCGTTCACCGAGACGCGCAGCTATGTCCAGCGCGTGATGGAAAACTATCAGGTCTACAAGATGCGCCTGTCGGGAAAATTCGACATCGTCGGCGATCTGATCAACGGCCGCTGAGAAAAGCGGCCGGCGTCGATGGCAGCCTTCTCCTCCCCGTCTCTTCCGGCGTTCGCCATTTGACCCGGCAATCCCGCGCCTGTACCTCCTGAGGGATACAGGCAGGGAACTGGCGATGGCGGACGAAGGCTTCAGCGATTTTTACTACTCCTCGACCGACGGGCTGAAGCTCCATGCCAGGATCTACGGCGACGACGCGACCGGCACGCTCCCGGTCGTCTGCCTGCCGGGATTGACCCGCAACGCGCGCGATTTTCATGACCTTGCGCTCCATCTCTCGCGCGACGCGAAGACGCCACGCAAGGTGGTGGCCTTCGACTATCGCGGTCGCGGCGGTTCCGCCTATGACAGAGAGTGGCAGAATTACAATATCGGCGTCGAAGGCGGCGACATTGTCGCCGGCCTGATCGCGCTTGGCATCGAGCATGCGGCGTTCATCGGCACGTCGCGCGGCGGGCTGATCATCCATGCGCTGGCGGCAACGCGCCCCGGCGCGCTCAAGGCGGTGGTGCTCAACGATATCGGCCCGGTCGTCGAAGGCGAAGGTTTCGCCCATATCCGCGCCTATCTCGAGCGCGCGCCGAAGCCGGCGAGCTTTGCCGAGGCCGTCGCCTTCCAGCGGGGCACGCATGGCCAGGCGTTTTCGGCGCTCACCGACCGGGATTGGGAGCGGATGGTGCGAGCGCTCTACAGGGACGAGGGCGGAAAGCCGATCGCCGACTTCGATCCGGCATTGCTGAAAACCGTCGCCGACCTGGATCTCAGCCAGCCGCTGCCGTCGCTTTGGCCGCAATTCCAAGGCCTCACCAGCGTGCCGATGCTGGCGATCAGAGGCGAAAACTCGAAGCTGCTGTCGGCAAGGACGCTGGAAGAAATGGCGCGGCGCCACCCCTCCATCGAGACCATCACCGTCGAGGGCCAGGGCCATACCCCGATGCTGGAGACCGGCCTGCTCCCCGCCCGCATCGAAGCGTTTCTCGACCGGGCGTATCCCGCCTGATTATCAGGCGCCTGCCGCTGATCAAGACCAAACAAAAAAGACCCGGCGGTTGCCCGCCGGGTCTTTGATCGACTCTGCCAGTTTTTATCAGAATGAGCGCTGGATACGCAGGTAACCACCATACTCGTCGCCATCGTTATCATCATTGTCGTCACCGAGATTGTCGTAATAGGCGATCTCGGGCGTGATGCGCAGCCCCGGAACCAGCATGTAGGCCACGTTCGCGACCGCCGCGAAGGCTTCCGATTCGTCATAGGACAGCTGGACGTTGACGGTCGCCTTTTCAGTCACTTCCATCGAGGCGCCGCCCCAGACGGCCCAGTCGCCGTCCCAGGTCGCGTAGTAGCTGCCGGTATCGGTCGAACTGTAGCCGGCGAGAATGAAGGCGGTGATCCGGTCCGTCGCGTTCACGTCGAGACGCACCTTGCCGGCCCATTCGTCCCACACGGAGTCGTAGCCGACTGCCGCAGAGACGCCGCCCCAGCCCTGCGTCAGCGACGCGCCCGCGACGACGTGCGGAACATAGCTGTCGAGGGTATAGCTTGCGGTGAAATCGGCCACGCCGTCATCGTCAAGATCGAAATCCCGATCCCCGGCGCCCTCTTCCAGAGCGATCGCCGCCTGGAAACCATTGCCGCCCGTAAAGGTGTAGGAGATCTGGTGGGTGCGGTCCGGCTCATAATCGACGAGATCGTCATTGACCACGCCGCCGGCAAAGCCGGTCATTGTCACGAACAGCGAGTCGGTCTTGCCGACTCGGAAGCCGCCGAGTTCGATATAGGCATGCTCGATGTCGACCGCGTCACGGGCGTCGGTGATGCCGCCGACATCGTTGGTCGTGTACTGGAAATTTATGTGCGCATAGGTGCGCAAAGTGCCGAGCTCCGTCTCGGAACGGGAGTCGATCTGCAAAGCCGCGCGGGCGCGCTTGTAGTAGGTGTCGTTCTCGTCTTCGATGCCGTTCGCCAAATCTTCCTTGTCGAAGACGTCCTGGTGCCCGAAGAGGCCGACGCCGATGTCATAACGGAGGTAGCCGCCGACGCGCAGGCAGGTCTCGGTGCCGGGGATATAGAAGAATCCGGTGCCGTACGTGTCGCAGACGCGCACATATTCCATCGGCTCCGGCTCGGCGATCACGACCGCATCGGCCGCGCGGGCCCCGGAAACCGCGGCCAAGGCCGCGGCAGAGCCGAGAAGCAGGGTTTTGAAGTTCATGGTAGCTCCTTAGGATTAGGGCGAGGTCAAGCTGTAGCAATGGTTTGTGACATGCTTGCCCCGGCGGAATCAGTTGCCCCTCCCGGACGGCCCTCTCTGCCCCGGATTCAAAACTTGTTCAATGGTGAACCATTATTTTAGCGATTGCGCATCTGCCAACCGAGCAGGATTGCATTGCTCGCAACCGCAGCATTCGCACGGACTTCGCCGGCCGCGCATCGCCGTGAGCAGTCGTCTGTCCTAATGAAAATCCGGCGGTGGCCCGCCGAGCCGACAGGCGTTCTGGTCCGTGCAAATCGCCATCACTTGTCCGTTCGCCGAATCCGAGGAGGCGCGCAACAAAAAAACCCGGCGGTTGCCCGCCGGGTTTTCTCAAATCGACCTGCAGGTCGATTTAGAACGTACGCTGGAAGCGGAGGAAGCCGCCGATCTCATCGTCTTCATCGTCAAGATCATCGTCGTCGGCGAAATTGTCGACATAGACGATTTCAGGCGTGATCACGAGGCCCGGAACGAGCTCGTAGTTCACGTTCGCCACGGCAGCGAAGTTCTCGACTTCGTCATAAGACAGCTGGACGTTGATCTTGGTCTGCTCCGAAACGGTGAAGGTGCCACCGCCCCAGACAGCCCAGTCGCCGCCCCAGTTGCCGTAGAAATTCGGACGGTCGGCAGTGAAATCGACAATGCCATCGCCGTTGAAGTCGAAATCTTCATCAGCACCGGACTTGTAGCCGGCCATGATGAAGAGAGCGAGTTGTTCGGTCGCGTTCACGTCCAAGCGAACCTTGCCGGCCCACTCTTCCCAGTTGGCGTCGTAGCCGGCAACAGCCGAGATGCCGCCCCAGCCCTGCGTCCAGGCCAGACCGCCGACAACATGCGGGACATAGCTGTCGAGCGTGTAGAGGTTGCCGGTGTCAACATCGGTGATGCCATCGCCGTCGATATCGACCTCGAAGTCACCGCCGTCACCCATTTCTAGAGCGACCGCCGCAGAGAAGCCGTTGCCGCCGGTGAAGGTGTAGGCGATCTGATGCGTTTCGAACGGACCGTAGCCGATCAAGTCGTCCTGGATCACGCCGCCGGCATAGCCGGTGAAGGTCGAGAACAGCGAGTCGGTCTTGCCGATGCGGAAGCCGCCGAGTTCGATATAGGCATGCTCGATAGCGAGCGCGTCGTTCGCCTCGGTGATGCCGTCCGGATCATTCGTCGTATACTGCATGTTGATCGCGGCGTAGGTGCGCAGGGTGCCGAGCTCGGTTTCCGAACGGCTGTCGACGCGCAGCTGGAAGCGGGCGCGC
>NZ_AHAM01000094.1 GCF_000236565.1 Mesorhizobium alhagi CCNWXJ12-2
CGCGCCCGTCGACATGTCGCCCTCCGACCAGATCGAGGATGCGGAGCGCCGCCTGTTCGAGCTTGCCGAAACCGGGCGCTACGATGGCGGTTTCGAAAGCTTCACCGACGCGGTGAAGACCGCGGTCGACATGGCCAATGCCGCCTATATGCGCGACGGACATCTTTCCGGCATCGCTACCGGCCTGCGCGATCTCGACCGCCGCATGGGCGGGCTGCAGCCTTCCGACCTGATCGTGCTCGCTGGCCGTCCCGGCATGGGCAAGACCTCGCTCGCCACCAACATCGCCTTCAACATCGCCCATCCCTACGAGCCGGCGCAGCAGGCGGACGGCTCGTTCAAGGCCGCCAATGGCGGCGTCATCGGGTTCTTCTCTCTCGAAATGTCGTCCGAGCAGCTCGCCACCCGCATCATTTCCGAGCAGACCGAAATCCCGTCCTCGAAGATTCGCCGCGGCGAGATCACCGAGACCGATTTCGAAAAGCTGGTCGCCTGCTCGCAGACCATGCAGAAGATCCCGCTGTTCATCGACCAGACCGGCGGCATCTCGATCGCACAGCTTGCGGCGCGCGCACGCCGGCTGAAGCGCCAGCGCGGCCTCGACGTCATCGTCATCGACTATATCCAGCTCATGCAGGGCTCTTCCGCCAAGGCCTCGCAGAACCGCGTGCAGGAAATCACCGAGATCACAACCGGCCTGAAGGCGCTGGGAAAAGAACTCGGCGTTCCCATCATCGCACTGTCGCAGCTCTCGCGACAGGTCGAAAGCCGCGACGACAAGCGCCCGCAGCTCTCCGACCTTCGCGAATCCGGCTCCATCGAGCAGGATGCTGACGTGGTCCTCTTCGTCTACCGCGAGGAATATTACCTCAAGAACAAGGAGCCGAAGCCCGGCACGCTCGAATATACCCAGTGGGAAACCGACATGAACGAGGTGCGCGGCAAGGCCGAAGTCATCATCGCCAAGCAGCGTCACGGCCCGACCGGCACCGTATCCCTGGCCTTCACCGGCGAGTTCACCCGCTTCTCCGACCTGGCGGAAGAGCATCATCTGCCGGAACGGTATGAGTAGTTTGTTGGTCTGCTCTTCCTCTCCAACGACCCCCCTCTGGCCTGCCGGCCATCTCCCCCTCAAGGGGGGAGATTGGCAGCTTCAACGCCGTCGCTCTTCTTGCGGCCTCGAAGATTGGCGAAAACGATTGCGACAGCCGATCTCCCTTCTTGAGGGGGAAATGGCCGGCAGGCCAGAGGGGGGTCGTTGCAGAACGAAATGGGGTGTCACCCCCACCCCGGCGCTACGCGGCAGCCCTCCCCTCGAAGGGACGGGACATCGTGGCTAAATCCCGCATCCAGTTCATCTGCCAGAATTGCGGCTCGGTGCATCAGCGCTGGGCCGGCAAGTGCGACGCGTGCGGCGAGTGGAACACGCTCGTCGAGGAAGGCACCAATGGCGGCATTGGCAGCGGCCCGGCCGCCATGCGCAGCGCGCGCAAGGGCCGCGCAGTCGTGCTCACCACCCTGTCGGGCGACATTGAGGACGCGCCGCGTATCGCTTCCGGCATCGGCGAGCTCGACCGCGCCACCGGCGGCGGCTTCGTCCGCGGCTCGGCGCTGCTCGTAGGCGGCGATCCCGGCATCGGCAAATCGACGCTTCTGACGCAGGCCGCCGCCGCCCTCGCCGCCAAGGGCCACCGCATCGTCTACGTCTCGGGCGAAGAGGCCGTGGCCCAGATCAGGCTACGCGCCCAGCGGCTCGGCGTCGCCGATACCCCGGTCGAGCTCGCCGCAGAAACCAATGTCGAGGACATTCTCGCTACCGTCGCAGACGGCCGCCGCCCCGACCTCCTCATCCTCGATTCCATCCAGACCCTGTGGACCGACATGGCCGATTCGGCGCCGGGTACTGTCACCCAGGTTCGATCGGCCGCGCAGGCGATGATCCGCTATGCCAAGTCGACCGGTGCTGCGGTCGTGCTGGTCGGCCACGTCACCAAGGAGGGCCAGATCGCCGGTCCCCGCGTCGTCGAGCACATGGTCGACGCTGTGCTCTATTTCGAGGGAGAAGGCGGCCACCACTACCGCATCCTGCGCACGGTAAAGAACCGCTTCGGCCCGACCGACGAGATCGGCGTCTTCGAGATGTCCGACAAGGGGCTGCGCGAAGTGTCCAATCCGTCCGAGCTGTTCCTCGGCGAGCGCCACGCGAAATCGCCGGGCGCGGCGGTTTTCGCCGGCATGGAAGGCACGCGGCCGGTTCTGGTCGAGATCCAGGCGCTGGTAGCGCCCTCGCCGCTCGGCACGCCTCGGCGCGCCGTGGTCGGCTGGGATTCGGCTCGGCTGTCCATGATCCTCGCGGTGCTCGAAGCCCATTGCGGCGTGCGTTTCGCCACGCATGATGTCTATCTGAACGTCGCCGGCGGCTACCGCATCACCGAGCCCGCAGCCGATCTCGCCGTCGCCGCCGCCCTGGTTTCCTCGCTCACCGGTATTGCCCTTCCCGCCGATTGCGTCTATTTCGGCGAAATCAGCCTTTCGGGCGCCATCAGGCCGGTTGCGCATGCGCAGCAGCGGCTCAAGGAAGCGGAAAAGCTGGGGTTTGGACAAGCGGTTCTGCCGCGCGGCAGCGAGGAAATTTCCGGGGGAAACGGATTCGGCGCTTTTCAGCCCGAAACGCTCACCGATCTGGTGGTGCGCATCGCGGGCACATTGCGCCGGAACGCGGAAGACTGAACCGGCCGCGACCGGTGAGGAGTGTGTGGATAATCTGAATGCCGCCATTTGCAGGCCGGCGTCACCTGATATCACACACCGGTAGATGGAGTGGGAACACAATGCCGATAACGCTGCTTGACGGAATTCTCGTCGGCTTCACGCTGGTTTCGGCCATGCTTGCCATGGTGCGCGGCTTTTCCCGCGAGGTCCTGTCGATAGCATCCTGGGCGGCGGCCGCCGCGGCTGCGTTCTTCTTCTACAGGCCGGTGCTGCCCTATGTGCAGCCCTATATCGACAATGAGCAGCTCGCCATGGCGGCGGCGGCCGGCATCGTCTTCATCGTCGCGCTGATCGTCGTCACTGTCATCACCATGAAGATCGCCGATTTCATCATCGACAGCCGCGTCGGCGCACTCGACCGCACGCTGGGTTTCCTCTACGGCGCGGCGCGCGGCATTCTGGTGGTGGCGGTCGGTCTGCTGTTCTTCAACTGGCTGGTCGGGACCAACCCGCCGGCCTGGATCTCCGAGGCCAAGTCCCGCCCGCTGCTCGAATCGATTGGCGGCACGCTGGAATCGATGCTGCCCGACGATCCGGAAAATTCGATCCTGAAGCGATTGCAGGTCGATGAGGCTCCCGAGGCGGGAACCGAAGCGCCTCCGGCCGCCGAGCCGCCCGCGGCCGACGCCGCTCCGACGGAGACTGCGCCCGCCGGGAAAGCGCCCGCCGGGGAAGCACCTGCAGAGGAAGCGCCGCCCCCCGCGCAATAGCTAGTTTGCCAAGCTCGGTGACGTTCGGACCGCCGCCGTTCCCTCGCAACGCGTGTTCACATCGGAGCCGACCGCTCCATCTTGAGGGCGGCCTGACTATGCGCTGATCACCGCGTAGGTGCTCCTGCGAACCCAATCAGGTTCTCATCCGGATCCTGAATGATGAACGTGCGGGAGCCCCATGGTTCAGTCCTCAAGGTCTGGTGAAATGTGACGCCGGCCGTCTGAAACTCGAGGAAGAGCGGCTTGGCGTCATTGAGGGTAAGCACTGCAGAAAGCGCATCGCGCTCCCTGCCCCGGAATCCGCTGTCGAACACAGGTCCGGCGACCTTTCGCAAATTCAGGCGGGCGCCGTCGCGCGCGACCTGAGCGTAGAACGGCGGTTTTCCGTAGGAAAATGCGATTTTGAAACCTAGCTTGCGGACGTAGAAGTCGCAGGCGACTTCGATATTGGCGACGAAGAGTTGCGGCTCTGCCGCCACGATGACGGCCTTGCTAACGGTGGAAGCTGTTGTGGTCATGGGCTTCATTGCCTTGATCAGGGCCGGCCAACTCTCGAACCCATACTGTTTGGCGACAAGCTCCTGCGCATCGGTAAGCTTGAAATCCATTTTCAGGACTTCGCTGTCGGGCAAGCCGCGAAAGCGATCCAGAACCGAGCTGATTTGAAACGCGACGGGATAATGCCTGTCACGGTGCCATCGCAGGTATTGCTTGGCTTGCTTCCTGAGGTTTTCGATATTTGGCATAGGGCGCGCTACGGTGGACATTGTCGTAGGCGGGCAGTGCCCCTCCGGCTGTGCCGATGCGTCCTACAGCAGCACCGCCAAGTTAGGCCGGTGAACTATTTGCGTCAAGGAACGGCGAAAATCCAAGCTGCAACACAGCCATCCCGATTTGCCGGTGGCATTGCCGGCACTGTTACCTTATATGACGGTTTTCCGACACTGGACCGCGGCCCGATGGTTGACGCAGATAAACTCCTCTCCGCAGAGGCCGACGATCATTTTCACGACGAATGCGGCGTGTTCGGCATTTTCGGCCGGCAGGACGCCGCTGCGATCGTAACGCTCGGCCTGCACGCTTTGCAGCACCGCGGCCAGGAGGCGGCGGGCATCGTCTCCTATGACGGCACGCAATTCCACGTCGAACGCCATGTCGGGCTGATCGGCGACACCTTCACCAAGCCTCGCGTCATCGAAAGCCTGAAGGGCACCCGCGCCATCGGCCACACGCGTTACGCCACCACCGGCGGCTCCGGCATTCGCAATGTCCAGCCGCTGTTTGCCGAACTCGCCGATGGCGGCTTTGCCGTCGCCCACAACGGCAACATCACCAACGCCATGACCGTCCAGCGCACCCTGCAGAAGCAGGGCGCGATCTTCTCCTCGACCTCGGACACCGAGACCATCCTGCACCTCGTCGCCACCAGCCGCGAGAAGGACGTCAACTCGCGCTTCATCGAGGCTGTCCGCACACTCGAGGGCGCGTTCTCGCTGGTGGCGCTCACCTCCAAGAAGATGATCGGCTGCCGCGATCCGCTCGGCATCCGCCCGCTGGTGCTCGGCGATCTCGACGGCGCCTGGATCCTCGCCTCCGAGACCTGCGCCCTCGACATTATCGGCGCACGCTTCGTGCGCGATCTGAAACCCGGCGAGATGGTTGTTGTCACCGCCAAGGGCATCGAAAGCGTATTTCCTTTCGAAAAGCAGAAGCCGCGCTTCTGCATCTTCGAATATGTCTATTTCGCCCGGCCGGATTCGTCGGTCGAAGGCCGCAATGTCTATGACGTGCGCAAGCGCATCGGCATGGAACTCGCCATCGAGAACCCTGTCGACGCCGACATCGTGGTGCCGGTGCCCGATTCGGGTACGCCGGCCGCGATCGGCTTTGCCCAGGCTGCCGGCCTGCCCTTCGAGCTCGGCATCATCCGCAACCACTATGTCGGCCGTACCTTCATCCAGCCGACCGATTCGATCCGCCACATGGGCGTCAAGCTCAAGCACAACGCCAACCGCCGCATGATCGAGGGCAAGCGCGTGGTGCTGGTCGACGATTCGATCGTGCGCGGCACCACCAGCCAGAAGATCGTGCAGATGGTGCGCGATGCCGGCGCGAAGGAAGTGCATATGCGCATCGCCTCGCCGCCGACGCGCTCCTCCTGCTTCTACGGCGTCGACACACCGGAGACGGCGAAGCTCCTGGCCTCGCGCATGTCGGTCGAGGAAATGGCCGAATTCATTCGCGTCGATTCGCTCGGCTTCCTGTCGATCGACGGGCTCTATCGCGCCGTCGGCGAGGCGCGCCGCGAGAACGACCAGCCGCAGTTCTGCGACGCCTGCTTCACGGCCGAATACCCGACCCGCCTGCTCGACCACGAAGGCGCCGACAATGTCCGGACGCTCTCGTTGCTCGCGGGCGGCGGGCAGTAGATATTTGGTGCGTCCTTCGAGGCTCCCCTTCGACCGCTCGCAAGCTCGCGGCTCAGGGTCGCACCTCAGGATGAGGGAGGCTGGCGGCTCGATCCCCAACTCTAAAACGTCGGCATGACAGAATTTGGGGCGGTGCACCTCCGTCCCTCATCCTGAGGTGCGAGCGAAGCGAGCCTCGAAGGACGCACAATAAAAGTTCAAGCTTCCGCATTTCACAAGTTGGCGCTCTAGCTCAGCCGCGCGCAGGAGCAGCCTCGCCCTTCCGGATGAACCCGCGATGCACGGCCAGCCGCTCTCCCGGCCCGTGAACGGCCGCGTAAAGAAGTCCCGCCAGGAAGGTGAAGTGGTCGACGAAGAAGCCGAACTCGTATTGGCCTTGAGGCCCCTCCCAATGTGACGGGCCGTGGAAGGCGAAGCCTAGGAAAATCACGTACACCCCGGCGAGCAACGCGGCTTCCGAGAAAAACGCACCGGTCAGGAAGGCCAGCACGAGCGCGGTTTCGAAGATCGCGGCGAGCCATGCCAGAAGCAGCGGAAACGGAAATCCAGCCGCCGCGATGTAACCGGCCGTATCCGACATTCCGGCGAACTTGAAGCTCGCCGCCATTGCGAAAAGGCCGGCGAAGATCAGTCTTGCGACGAGGATTGCAACGGTCTTGCTCATGGGTCCAATTCTCCAACGATGTTCATTTGCATCTAGGACGCTGGGCAACGCGCGTTTCCGACATCGGCCGCCGAAGATTCCGCGTGTCGAGACTCAGGTCGGACTTGCGAATCTGTATTCCAGGGTTCCGTTCGCGGCAAATAAGTCCTATCTGGTGCCGGTTTCCGATCGGCCCGAACTGGATGCCCGCATGATCCCCACCCCCGACCTCACCGACCGCGTCGCCCTCGTCACCGGCGCGTCGCGCGGCATCGGCTATCACATCGCAAAGCAGATGGCGGCGGCGGGCGCGCATGTCGTCGCTGTCGCCCGCACGGTCGGCGGCCTGGAAGAGCTCGACGACGAGATCAAGGCCGAAAACGCCCGCACCGGCAAGGGCGAGGCGACGCTGGTGCCGCTCGACCTCACGGACATGGCCGGCATCGACCGGCTCGGCGGCGCGATCCATGAGCGCTGGAAAAAGCTCGACATCCTAGTCGCCAATGCCGGCATCCTCGGCGTCATCGCGCCGATCGGCCATGTCGAGGCGAAGGTCTTCGAGAAGGTCATGGCGGTGAACGTCACCGCCACCTGGCGGCTGATCCGCTCGGTCGATCCGCTGCTGCGCCTGTCCGACGCCGGCCGCGCCATCATCATGTCGTCGGGCGCGGCGCATTCGGCCAACGCCTTCTGGGCGCCCTACGCCGCCTCCAAGGCCGCCGTCGAGGCGCTCGCCCGCTCTTGGGCCGACGAGACCAAAAACCTGCCGCTCAGGATCAATTGCGTCAATCCCGGCGGAACGCGCACCGCCATGCGTGCCCAGGCCTTTCCGGGCGAGAACCCCGAGACGCTGCCCACCCCGGCCGAAATCGCCGCCAGGATCATTCCGCTGGCCAGCCCGTCGCTTACGGAAACAGGGCTGCGATATGAGGCGCGTCAAGAGCGCTTCGTCACATACCGGATGCCCGAATAGCGCTTCGGCCAACACGGGCTTGTGATTGGCCCGCCTCCGAGGGCAGCCCTAGTTTTCTCCCGGGCGGGTTGCATCCCGGGAGGATTTTCATGAAACGCAGTCTCCTTCTTGCGTCCGCGGCGTTCGCAGCGACAATCTCGCTCGCCGCCGCGCAGGACAATGCGATGAGCTTCTTCGTCACCAGCCAGGGCCCCGGCAACGGCGCCAATCTCGGCGGGCTGGACGGCGCCGACGCCCATTGCCAGAGTCTCGCCGAGGCCGCCGGCTCGAGCGGCAAGACCTGGCGCGCCTATCTCTCGACCAGCACCGAGAATGCAAAAGACCGCATCGGCTCCGGGCCGTGGTTCAACGCCAAGGGCGAAAAGATCGCCGACGATGTCGCCTCGCTGCACAGCGACGCCAACGCCATCACCAAGGAAACGGCGCTCAACGAAAAAGGCGAGGTGGTCAGCGGCCGCGGCGACCAGCCCAACCGGCACGACATATTGACTGGTTCGATGCCCGACGGCACGGTGGCTGCCGACCAGACCTGCGGCGACTGGACGCTCGGCGGCGCGGAAGGGGCCGCCATGGTCGGCCATCACGACCGCATGGGCCTCGACGATTCCGCGGCGGCCAAGTCATGGAACTCTTCGCATGCCTCGCGCGGCGGCTGCAGCCAGGAGGCGCTCAGGGGCACCGGCGGCGACGGACTGCTCTACTGTTTCGCCACCAACTGACCCGATGCTTCACATCCGTGCGGCCGGCCGGTGCGGCTCGGCCGTCACCAACAGTTCCGGCTTCTGGTTGATGGTCTGGAACACCACGCAATAGCGTTCGGTCAGCTTGATCAGCGTGTCGATGCGATCCTGCGGTTCGTCGGTGTCGAGTTCGAAACGCAGCCGTATCGAGCGAAAGCCGACCGGCGCGTCCTTGGCAACGCCCAGCGTGCCGCGAAAATCGAGGTCGCCCTCGGCCTCCACCTTGGCGCCGTCGAGCCGGAATTCCAGTGCGGTCGCCACCGCCTTCAGCGTCACGCCTGCGCAAGCCACCAGCGCCTCCAGCAGCATGTCGCCGGAGCAGAGTTCGAGCCCCGAGCCGCCGGTCGCCGGATGCAGCCCGGCCACCGCGATCGCCCGCCCGGTTTCGACCTTGCAGGCGATCGCCTGGTCGTCGATCGAGCCTTTGGCGCGCAGCGTTATCACCGCGCTTTGCGCATCGTCGCGATAGGCCTGCTTCAGCGGCCCCTGCACCGACTTCAGTTCCGCTGCATCCATTGCCTGTCCTCCTTCAGTTTGGGCTGCATGCTAGAGCATGATCCCGAAAAGTTGCAGACTTTTCGGACGTACGGCCAGAGAGAGTTTTTTGGCCGGATTGAAGTTGTCGGGGGCTTCGATTCCCCCGCATTCCCTGCGCCAACGCTCGCCTTCGGCTGGCGCTGCTTGCCCCGTCGCGGCAGCCCTATAGCTGCTTCCGCGAGAGCAGCCCTCGCCCCTCGAACGCCCTAGGAATACAGCCGCATGGCCAACGCCGTCATTCTCGACACGCGCGAACGGGTCTATGCGGGCATCGTGCTCACCAGCCTCGCCTATTTCCTGTTTTCCCTGCAGGACGCGTCGATCAAGCTTCTGGTGACAGCCATCACCGTCTGGCAGATCCTGTTCTTCCGCAGCGCCACCATCCTCGCAGCCTGCGCCGTCATCGGCGGCCGCAAGCTCTTCGAAGAATCGCTGCGCTCGCCGATTGTCAGGCCGATGCTCTTGCGCAGCTTCATCATCCTTGCGGCCTGGCTCTGCTACTACACCGCGGCAAGGGACCTGCAGCTTGCCGAGCTGACCACGATCTATTTCGCCGCCCCGATCATCGTCACCGTGCTCTCCATCTTTGTCCTCGGCGAGGACGTGCCGCTGGCCAGATGGATCGCCGTGCTTGTCGGCTTCGCAGGCGTCTTCATCGCCTGCGACCCAGCCCGGCTCGGCCTGTCGCTGCCGGTGGCGCTGGTGCTCGCCGCCGCCTTCCTGTGGGCGCTATCGATCGTGCTCCTGCGCAAGATCGCCATGCAGGAAAGGACGCTGATCCAGATCGTCCTCAACAACGGCTTCTTCCTCGTCATCGCCGGCATCCCGCTGCTCTTCCTATGGCAGACGCCGGCTGGCGGCGAATGGCTGCTGCTGGTCGGGGTCGGCGCGCTCGGCGGCCTGGCGCAATTCGCCCTCTTCGAGGGCATGAAGCGCGCGCCGGTCTCCATCATCGCGCCATTCGAATATACCTCGCTGGTCTGGTCCTTCCTGCTCGGTTACCTGATCTGGGGCGACATTGCGCGGCGCGAAGTGTTCATCGGCGCCGCGCTGATCTTTTCGGCCGGCCTGATCATCATCGCCACCGAACATTTCCGCAAACGCGCGGTTTGACACAGTTGCTGACAGGCCGCTGTCAGCACCGCTCCTGTAGATGTTGGGTAATCAAACGGGTGAAGGCATGACGCCGGGGCTTGACGAACAGACGGGACGGATGCTCGGCATCGCGCTGGTCGCGTGCTCGGCCGCCGTCTTCGGCTTGGCGGGTGTTCTCACAAAATCGATCCATACCGATCCGCTGACCATCAATTGCTGGCGCGGGCTGGTCGGCGCGCTGCTGATAGCGGCCTATGTGTTCTGGCGGCGCTCCCGCGAGGCATCGCCACGGCCGCTCAGGCTCGGCTGGCGCGGCTGGCTGATGGCGGCGGTCGGGGCAGCCGCCAGCGTCGCCTTCATCGCCGCCTTCAAGAACACCTATGTCGCCAATGTCGCGATCATCTATGCAACCGCGCCCTTCGTTGCGGCGCTGCTCGGCTGGCTTCTGGTGCGCGAAAAAGTCCGCTCGCAAACCATGCTGGCGGCCGCTCTGTCGCTGGCGGGCGTCGGCCTCATGGTGTTTTCCGGCATCGGCACCGGCCAGCCGTTCGGCGACGGCCTGGCTCTGCTGATGACGCTCGGCAGCGCGCTCTACATGGTGCTGATCCGCAAGTTCCGCGACACGCCGGTGGTCTGGGCCGGCGCGGTGTCGGCCTTCCTCCTCTTCGGGCTCGGCTGGTTCGTCACCGACCCGCTGGCCGTCTCCCAGCGCGACGCCATCCTGCTAGCCGCCTTCGGCGCATCCTTCGCGCTCGCCTCCGTGCTCTGGACCGAGGGCTCGAGGCTTATCCCAGCCGCCGAAGCCGGCCTGCTAGGCTCGGCCGAAGTGCCCTTCGCGATACTGTTCGGCTGGCTGTTCCTGACCGAATTTCCACCCGCCGCAAGCCTGGTTGGCGGCGCTGTCGTGCTCTTGGCGGTCTTTGCACATGCGGGCCGTGACCTCGCTCTGGCACGCGCCGGAACGGCTCATTCAAAAAAATGCATCGCCGCGAATAAAAATTGATTTTTTGTTGGAACCTTCTTCTCCGTCGCCTGTTGTAGTCGCACGGACGGGCTGTCCCCATGCCCAAACCCCCCTCGCCCGTCCGAATTACTCAAGCCGGCCGCAAGGCCGGCTTTTTCTTTGGGGAAGAGCGGCAACGGCCACCAAAGACTGCCTTCGACCCAATCCTGTCGCTTTAGTGACAACGAGTGACTGGGTGGAAGCTCTAGACAGCCGTGGCCCCAATCAGGCGGCCAGCGATGCTGCCCCCGGGCAGCCGTGGCCCCAATCAGGCGGCCAGCGATGCTGCCCCCGGCAACTGCAGTGCGCGCTCGTCGGCTTGGTAGTCGAAATGATCGTTGTGATACGCTGCGAGTTGCGGCAGGCGCTCGCGCCAATTCTCGCTCCGGACATTGTCGACAAGCCACCTGACTGCCGGTCCTACGGACTGTGCATAGGTCGCTTCCGCGGTCGCCGCAGCGGAGCACACCATCGGCAGGCGGACTGACCACGGCGTTGCACCAAGCTTGGGCGGATGTGTCGGTGCGTCAGGCAAGCCGACGAGTTCCGCTCGTCCATCCATCACATCCATGATCGCGCGACCGATCTCGGCAACGGTCGGGCAATCGGCGTCGGAAACATTGGCGACCGCCGGCAGGTTTCCGGCCACCGCTTCCATCACGGCATCGGCAATGGCGGCGGCGGACGTGGTCTGAAAGCGGCTTTGACCGCCGTAGGCCAAGGGAATGGCCGTCCTGCCATCCAGCAACCTTTTCACAAACCACCATTCGCGCGCGTGCTTGCTTTCCGGCCCGTGGATGGCGCAGGGCCGCAAGATCGTCACCGGGCACGACGAGCCGTCCAGAAGCGCCTTCTCCATCGCGATCTTGCGCGTCGAATAAGTTTCCGGCCCGGGAGCGACGGTCGGGCTTTCCTCGGTCAATGGCACGGGGAATGCAGGAAAGCCGCATTCGGACGCCTCATCCAAAGTTCGACCCTCGTCGTCGCGATAGACGCTCGCGCTCGAAATCGCCACGATACGTCCCGCTTTACGTCCGGCCCGAGCGAGGCATTCCGCATCGGCCGCGTCGAAGGCTACGCAGGACAACAGAAGGTCTGTGTCAGGGCCGACCACGGCCCCCAATCTCTCAACGTCGCGGGCGTCGGCTTCAATGTGGCGACAGCCGTCCGGCAGAGCTGTGGCGTGGCGGCTTACAACGGTCACGCCCAAGCCATCACCAACCAGGCGACGTAGCGTTGCGAGGCCGATCTGTCCGGTCCCCCCAACAATTACGGCTCTGGGCATCGCTAAACTCCTTCAAGCTTAAGGAAGCATAGTGGTTTGCCAACCTCAATCGTCGGACCACAACGTCTTGACGCAGGACGGTCGCTTGTCCGCAAAGCCGCCCTTCGGCGGACGGAAACCCAAATTCCCCCACCGTGCCGCCTGCACCTCCCCAACTGTGGACAAATCCAACCCCGTTCCGGCCCGTTCGCAAAAAAGAACTGTTGCGGAACAATGGCATAACAGCCGGCTCCAAAATTTTCGCGTCTGTATTTGTCCACACCCCCTTGTCCCTCCCTTATCCTCATCGGCAGTTTCTCCTGCGGGAACGCCGGTCATGACGGTGATTTGCGGGGAGGAACCGGTGTTCCGGGAAAGCGGCTAACGTGGCCGCGGAAGCGGAAGGTCGTCCAGAGTTTCCACGACTGTCCGCTAAGACGGGCACGAGGCGCCGTATATCGCTCGCGCTGGCACGGCAAACCACCGACGCATGTCGGCAGGTCCGCAGGCTGGGAAACGGGGGGCTGAAAAATCACCGGCGGGGCGCGAAGTTCGCGCCACGTATAAAAATTAGGAAGGCGTTGGCCTCGCGCCCCGCATCCCGACTCCTCCCTCAATGGCCAGACGCGAAAGCGGGCGTGGCAACGGAGAAGTGTGTTTATCTCCCCGGGCGAAGATAAACGCGCCATCCACTCCCAGGAGACAGCGCATTGACGTTCCGCCAGCTTCGTCTAGTTTTCTCAGTCGCGATGTCTGGTGGCGGCGAGACAATGCGTTGGGAGGTTGCGGCATGATCCTGATCAGCCTTGCTCTGCTCGCACTTGCGCTTGCCTACGTCGCTTTCGCCCTGCTGCAGAAGCTGCGCCTTGGCCTCACCCTGCATCAGGCCCTGCTCTACGCGCCGCTGAAGCTCGCCTATCGCATCGAGGACCGGGCGGTGCGCGAGGCCCACAAGACTCTCCGGCCTGTCATTTATGTGGTGACGCACCAGTCGCGCCTCGACCCGGCGCTGATGCTGGCGCTGCTGCCTGAAAACACGCTGCACATCCTCGACGAATGGTCGGCGAAATCGCCCTGGCTCGAGCCGTGGCGCGAGCTTTCCCGCACCATCGCCTTCAATGCCGAGCATGTTTTCGTCAGCCGCCGCCTGGTGCGCGTCCTGAAAGGCAATGGCCGGCTGGCAGTGTATATTCCCGATAATATCGCGCCGGACGTAAAATCGTTCCGCCTCTACCGCGCGGTGGCGCGCATAGCCATGCAGGCCGACGCCCGGATTGTGCCTGTCTTCGTCGCCGGCGCGCGGCATCTGCCCTTCTCGCTGACGCCAGCCGAAGAAGCGCCGCGCCGGCTGTTTCCGCGCCTCTCGATCACAACGCTGCCGCCGATGAGCATCGCCGAACTGACGGTCCGGTCGGGCGCACAGTCAGCGTCCGCTTCGACCGCGCTTTTCGACCGCGTGGCGGAAGCCCGCTTCGCCGCCGCCGATCCTGACCGCACGCTGTTCGTGGCCATCCGCGACGCCGCCGACCGTTACGGGTCGGCCCATCCGATCATCGAGGACGTGGTCAGCGGCTCGATGAGCTATAAGCGCCTGTTCATAGGCGCGCGTGTGCTCGGCCGCCGCCTTTCCGCTTCCACCGCGCCCGGCGAAGCCGTCGGAATCCTTCTGCCCAACGCCAACGGCGTGGTGCTGTCGCTGCTCGCCTTGACGTCTGCAGGCCGCGTCGCCGCGATGATCAACTATACGGCCGGCGCGGCCAGCGTCACCACGGCGGTGCGCACGGCGCTTATCCGGACCGTCGTCTCTTCTCGCGCGTTCATCGCCAAGGCCGGGCTTGACGATATCGTCGAGGCCGCCGAGGCGGGCGGCGCAACGTTCGTCTGGCTGGAGGAATTGCGCGACAGCGTGAGCCCGCTTGAAAAATTCACCGCCGCCCTGCAATGGCGGCGGCCGTTGGCCGTGCAGGAGAATTCCGGCAAACCGGCGGTGATCCTGTTCACTTCGGGCTCCGAGGGCACACCGAAGGCCGTCGTGCTGTCGCACCGCAATCTGCTCGCCAATGCTGCGCAGGTCGAGGCGCGAATCTCGATTTCGCCGCAGGACAAGCTTCTGAACGTGCTGCCGGTCTTCCACTCGTTCGGGCTGACCGGCGGGACCGTCCTGCCGCTCGTCAGCGGCGTAAAACTGTTCCTCTACCCCTCGCCGCTGCACTACAAGCTCATTCCGGAAGTCGCGGCAAAGGCTCGGCCAACCTTCATGTTCGGCACCGACACCTTCCTGTCGGCCTATGCCAGGACCGCCGGCGACGGTGATTTCTCGAGCCTACGCTTCGCCGTTTCCGGAGCCGAAAGTGTCAGAAGCGAGACCCGCCGCTTATGGCGTGAGCGCTTTGGCGCGGAGATCCTCGAGGGCTTCGGGCTGACCGAGGCAGCGCCCGTCGTCGCCGTCAATTCCGCGACGCACAGCCGCGAGGGCACGGTCGGCCGACTGCTGCCGGGCATGCGCATGCGGCTGGAGCCGGTGAAAGGCGTCGCGGAGGGCGGCCGCCTGTTGCTCAGCGGCCCCAATATCATGCTCGGCTACATGACCGCCGACCGGCCCGGCGAATTGCAGCCGCTAGCAGGCGACTGGCACGACACCGGTGACATCGTCTCGGTCGACCGCGACGGCTACATCACCATTCGCGGCCGCGCCAAGCGCTTCGCCAAGATCGCAGGTGAGATGGTCTCGCTGGGCGCGGTCGAAATGCTGGTGCAGTCGCTGTGGCCGGAGAAGCAGCATGCGGTCGTCTCGGTACCCGACAAGCGCCGCGGCGAGCGCATCGTGCTGGTCACCACGGCGGGCGACGCCGATCCCAACACACTGCGCCAATACGGCAAGAAGGCGGGCGCTGCCGAACTGATGGTGCCGCAGGAT
The DNA here is from genome assembly GCF_000236565.1 of Mesorhizobium alhagi CCNWXJ12-2. Classification (GTDB taxonomy): domain Bacteria; phylum Pseudomonadota; class Alphaproteobacteria; order Rhizobiales; family Rhizobiaceae; genus Allomesorhizobium; species Allomesorhizobium alhagi. Next base: position 15,087 of record NZ_AHAM01000094.1, read on the forward strand.
ATCGTCAAGGTCGCGGAAATCCCGGTGCTCGGATCGGGCAAGACCGATTATGCGTCGGCGCGGCACTTGGCGCTCGAGCGGTTGGGGCTCAGCGCCGCGGCGTGATCACTCCGGCGAAGGCTCGGCGGCCTTCGCCTCCTCGAGCGCTGCCCGCCGCGAATAAGCGCGCGCGCTGAGCGGCAGGAACAGCAGATAGGCGATCACCGAAACCGCCAGCGTCTCCCAAGTGTAGGTCGACAACAACAACACGAAGAACACCACAGCCAGTATCCCCGGCAGCACCTTGTCGCCGGGAATCCTGAATTTCTTGCCGGAATAGATCGGTAGCCGGCTGACCAGCAGGATGGCGATAAGGACGGTGAAGCCGGAGCTGATGAACGCAACCGTGCGGCCGGGTTCGATGGCGCCGATGAAGACCAGATAGACGGGGAGAAGCACGATCACCGCGCCTGCAGGAGCCGGCACGCCGACGAAATATTCGGCCTGCCAGGCCGGTCGCTCCAGATCCTCGTCGAGCACGTTGAAGCGCGCCAGCCTCAGCCCGCAGGCGATGGCGAACAGCAGCGCGGCTATCCAGCCGGGCGAGCCGGCCCGGTCGAGCAGATAGGCGTAGAGCACCAGCGCCGGCGCTACGCCGAAATTGACGATGTCGGCCAGCGAATCCATCTGCGCGCCGAATTTCGATGTCGCCTTGAGCATCCGCGCGACGCGGCCGTCTATGCCGTCGAGGAAGGCCGCAACCAGAACCATGACCACCGCGGTCTCGAACCGGTGTTCGAAGGCCAGCCTGATCCCGGAGAGGCCGGCGCAGATCGCCAGCACGGTGATCAGGTTGGGCAGCACCATGCGCAGCGGGATCTCGCGGATGCGAGGTCCGCCCCGCCCATGTGGCTCGAATGGCTGGAAGGGAGTGGCCACTACGATACCCGCACCAGCGGCGTGGCCGCGCCGTCGCCGAATTCGGCGACCACCGTTTCGCCGGCGACAGCCGTCTGCCCGACCGCCACGCGCGGGGTTGCGTCGAGCGGCAGGAACACATCGACCCGGGACCCGAAGCGGATCAGGCCGATGCGCTCGCCGACCGCGACATTGCCGTTCGCCTCGGCGAAGCAGACGATGCGCCTTGCGACCAGCCCGGCGATCTGCACGGCGGCGACGGTGCCGTTGGGGCTTTCGATGACGAGGCCGTTGCGCTCGTTCTCGCTGCTCGCCTTGTCCAATTCGGCGTTGAGGAACTTGCCCGGCCGATGCTCGATACGGGTGATGCGGCCACGTACCGGCGAGCGGTTCACATGGCAGGAAAAGACGTTCATGAACACAGAAATCCGCGTCATCTCGCCCGTTCCGAGGCCGAGTTCGCGCGGCGGAACCGCCGGCCCTACGGCCGAAACAACGCCGTCGGCAGGGCTGATCACCAGCCGGTCGTCGACCGGCGTGACGCGTTCGGGATCGCGGAAGAAATAGGCGCACCAGCCGGTCAGGATAAGCCCGATCCAGAACAGGCTCGTCGAGAACAGCCCAAGGATCAGCGTGGCGCCTGCGAAAGCGCCGATGAACGGATAGCCTTCGCGGTGTATCGGCACGAAAACGTTCTTGACGGTGTCGACGAGGCTCATCGCGCTAGGCGGCTCCGATTGAATGCGGTCTGCTTAGCCGAAAGCACAGCCCGCCGCAACGCGGCAATCCCGGCTTGGCCCGGGAGGTTACAGTTCGGCGGTGCGGCGGCGAACCACCACACCGAATTCATCGGCTTCCCTGGCGATGCGCAGTCGCTCCTCGGCCTCGGTGGCCTCGCGCTGGCGATCCCACATTGAGGCGTACAGCCCCCTTTGGAGCAGCAAGTCGGCATGGGTGCCGCGCTCCGCGATCTGCCCGTCCTTGAGCACGATGATCTCGTCCGCGGAAATCACTGTGGAAAGGCGATGGGCGATAACGATGGTCGTACGCCCGCGGCTGACCATGTCGAGCGCGGCCTGGATCTCCTGCTCGGTATGGGTGTCGAGCGCCGAAGTCGCCTCGTCGAGCATCAGGATCGGCGGCGCCTTGAGGATGGTGCGGGCGATCGCCACACGCTGCTTCTCGCCGCCCGACAGCTTCAGCCCTCGTTCGCCGACCATGGATTCGTAGCCGCCCGGCAGGCTCTCTATGAACCCGCCGATCTGCGCGAGTTCGGCGGCCTTCTGCACCTCTTCGTCGGTCGCGTCGGTTCGGCCGTACCGGACATTGTAGGCGATGGTGTCGTTGAACAGCACCGTGTCCTGCGGCACCATGCCGATCGCGGCGCGCAGGCTCTCCTGCGTCACGTCGCGAATATCCTGCCCGTCGATCAGGATCGCCCCGCTCTGTATGTCGTAGAAGCGGAACAGAAGCCGCGAGACGGTCGACTTGCCAGCCCCGGATGGCCCGACGATGGCGATGGTCTTGCCCGCCGGAACCTCGAAGCTGACGCCCTTCAGGATCTGACGGTTGGCGTCGTAGGAGAAATGTACGTCGCGAAACTCGACCTTGCCTTCGGTGACAGCCAGCGGCTTTGCTCCTGGCCGGTCGACCACTTCCTGCTTCACGTCCAGGAGGTCGAACATCTGCTCGATATCGGTGAGACCCTGGCGGATTTCGCGGTAGATGAAGCCGATGAAGTTGAGCGGCACCGAAAGCTGCATCAGCATTGCGTTGATGAATACGAAATCGCCGATCGTCTGCGTTCCGGCCATGACTTCGAGGGCGGAAAGGCACATCACTATGACCATGCCGCCGCCGAAGATCACGCCCTGCCCGAAGTTCAGCCAGCCGAGCGATGTCCAGGTTTTCGTCGCGGCGGCCTCATAGCGCGCCATGGAGCGGTCAAAGCGCTGTGCCTCCATGCGCTCGTTGTTGAAATATTTCACCGTTTCGAAATTGAGCAGCGAGTCGATCGCCTTGGTGTTGGCGTCGGTGTCGCTGTCGTTCATCTCGCGGCGGATGGCGATGCGCCAATCGCTCGCCCAGACGGTGAACCAGGTATAGGCCGCCACTGTGACGGCGACGACCAGCACGTAGATCCAGCCATAGGCGAGCGCGAAGATGACCGCCGTCAGCGCGAATTCGAGCACCGTCGGTACAGTGTTCAGGATGGTGAAGCGGACTATGGTTTCGATGCCCTTGGTGCCGCGCTCGATGATTCGCGACAGACCGCCGGTACGCCGCTCCAGATGAAAGCGCAGCGACAGATCATGCATGTGCACGAAGGTGCGGTAGGCAAGCTGGCGGACCGCATGCTGGCCGACGCGTGCAAACAGCGCGTCGCGCAACTGGTTGAACCCGACCTGCACGATACGCACGAAATTGTAGGCGATGACCAGCGCCACCGGCGCGAGCATGAAGTCTGGCAGAGGCGGCGGCGCCTTGGCGTCGCCCACCAGCGCGTCGGTCGCCCACTTGAAGAAATACGGCACCGCCACAAGCACGAGCTTTGCGACGACCAGGAACACCGTCGCCCATACCACCCGCGCCTTCAAATCAGGGCGGTCGGCGGGCCACATATAGGGCCACAAATTGAGCAGGGTGCTGAAGGTCGAGCCTGCGGAAACGGTTTTTGCCACTAAGTCATTGCCTTTGATTTGTCAGCGGGCATGGTCCTGCCGGAAAGTCCGCGACTTTCGGGATTATGTAGGCCGGCTGGAACAGCAGGTGTCGACGAGGCCGGCTACGGAGGCGGAGATGCCAGCCAAAGCCTCGCGGTCGATCTCGTAAAGCGAGCGCTGACGTTCCGCCGAAAACCGCACCAGCCCTGCCTCGACCAACACCTTCAGATGCTGCGATACCGTCGATTGCGCCAGATCCAGTTGCTGGACGACGTCCTTGCAGCAGCAGGCGCGGTTGCCGGAAAGATGCTTCAGGATTTCAATTCTGGCCGGGTGCGACAGGGCCGCGAGTTTCGCCGCCAGCGCCTTGGCGGACGCGGACCCACATTCGTTGAAATCGGCGGAAGGAGAAACGTTCATCGTATATCGACGATAGACGATGGAGCTTTGAACGGCAAGGACTGGCGGCAATTATTGGATAGTGGTCGGGACCGCCTGCTCGCCGACGGCCTTCATGTCGGCTTCCTCGCCTTCGCTGGTCTTTTCCGGAACCTTGAACACCTGCCCCGGCCAGATCCGGTCGGGATCGCTGATCTGTTCCTGATTGGCCAGATAAATCGTCGAGTAGCGCACGCCCAACCCATAGACGCGGCGCGAAATCCGCCACAGCGAGTCGCCGCGGCGGATAATGACGGCGCCGGGCACACTTTCGAGTTTCGGCGCTAGCTGCGTCCCCTCGGGCATAGCCGCGACTTCGGCATTGGTCGCAGGTTTCGCCGTCTCAGCCTCTGCGGAAGCAGGCGGCGTCAATTCCGAAGCAGGTGCGGTCGTGCTACCGGCCGGGGCGGTGGCCGATTCGCCAGGCTGCTCCGTAGGCTGAGTTGACGGTGCATCCGCTTCTGCGGTTTCGCTCGGAGGAGCGGCGGGCTGTGGAGCCTCGGTACCCGAAGCGGGCGGAGAAGCATCGGCCGTGTCAGGAGGCGTGGTTGACGGCGTTGCGTCTGGTGCGGACGGCACATCGGCCGACGCAGATGCATCGCCGGATGCCGGCGATTCCGTGGAAGCTTGTGTTTCGGTGGAAGCGGATGGCCTGGCCGCATTCTCAGCGGAGGGGGCCGTCTGCGGCTCTGCCGGTTTCGGGGCGTCAGGCGCGGACTGTGGCTCCGCCGCATCTGGAGCAGTTGCGGCGGACTGCTCTCCGTCGGCGGCAGGCGTCTCGACCTGTGGCGCAGTCGTCTGCGGCGGCGTGACGGATGGCGCCACCGCGGCAAGATTTTCGCCCTCCTCGCGCTCGAACGGCACGGCCGCGCGCGCGGCGACTTTTACGCCGTCCGGCTCCAGCGCGTCGGCACGAATGATGTAGTCGCCGACCGGCAGGTCGCGCTCCGTCTCGATCAGGAAGCGGCCGCTCGGCGAGGCATCGGCGTCGCCCAGCAAAATGTCGTTCGCATAGACGCGGACCTTGCGGCCCGAATCGGCTACACCAGCGACAAAAATCTTGCGGCCCTCGATCTCCACTGCCTCGACCGCGACCTGCGGCTCGCCGGAAGGCGCGGTCGGCTTGAGTTCGACCGGTTCCTGGTCGGGCTTTGCCGCCGCAACCTGTTCTTCCGGCTCGCCTGGCTTGACTTCGGTTGGCGCCGTCTCGGCCTCTTGCGCCGCAACCTGTTCCTCGGGCGACGGCGCTTCCTCAGCGGGCGCCCGCGCCGCAGCCGGTTGCTCGGCCGGCGGCGTTTCCTCAGCGGGGGCTTTCGCCTCAGCCGATGTGGACGCCTCGGGTTCGTCGCTCGTGGGCTTTTTCTCTGGAGCCGCCGGCGCAGTCCCGGCCGAGGCCGGCGCTTCCGGCGCAGCGGCATCGCCACTCAAGGGCGGCGCGGGCTGCGGCTCCGGGACGGTAATCAGCTTGCTCGGCTCGCCCGGCTTCTCCACCAGCGCAAGCACCTGACCGTCCGGCTTTTCGGGAATGGATACGACGGCGGTTTCCAGCGATGTGGCGACAACTTTGTCGGGGGCGGTAGAGCGAAGCACGATCTGGTATCCGCCAGGTTTCAGCGGCTCGTCGATCACCACCGCGAAGTCGCCGTCAGGCCCGGCCACCGCGTTGCCGATGACGCGTGCGCCGGTAACGATCTCGACCGTTGCATCCGCTACAGCCTTGCCGGCGATTACGATCGAACCATCGCCCTCGACACGAACCACATCGAAGGATGGCGGCAGGACTTCCTGCGCGGACTTTCCGGCAACAGGAGCTTCACCGGCGGGAACATTTGCGCCTGGAGGCTGAGGTAGCCTCGCCATCTTGGGATTGGCCTGGGTTGCGCCCGGGGCCGGCGTTTCGGATGCCTCGGGAACCGGAGCGGAAGCCATTTTTGCATCGGGGCCGCCGAGGTAGGGATCGAATACGCCCGACACATAGGCCACCCCGCCCGCGGCGGG
>NZ_AHAM01000093.1 GCF_000236565.1 Mesorhizobium alhagi CCNWXJ12-2
ATTGACGATGATCATGCCGGTCCCGTCGAAGCGCGGCTCGGCGGCAGCCGGCCGGATGTCGAAGCGTATGTCCATGATCTTCGGGACGCCTAAGCCGGCCAGCGTCTCGCGGAACCTCCTCACAGCGGCGCGGTCCTTGACCGGGTACCACAGCGCATAGATGCCGCCCGGCCAGCGCCGGTACGCCTTGCGCAGCCCTTCCGCCAGACGCCCGAACTCGCCCTCCTGCTCGAAGGGCGGATCGACCAGCACCAGGCCGCGCTTTTCCTTCGGCGGCAGATGCGCACCCAGCGCCAGCCACCCATCGAGTTCGAGCACCCGGACCTGATAGTCGTCGGCGAACAGGGTTTTCAATGCGGCGCAATCCTGCGGGTGCAGTTCGATCGCCGACAGGCGGTCCTGCTTGCGCAAAAGCCCGCGTACGATCAGTGGCGAGCCCGGATAGCGCAAAAGCCCGCCATCGGGGTTTGCCGCCCGCACCGCGTCGAGATAAGGCGCCAGCAGTACTGCCGCTTCGGGCGCGAGCCTTGCATCGAGCAGCCGCGCTATTCCGCTTCGCCATTCGCCGGTTTTCTGCGCCTCCCCCGCCGAGAGATCGTAGAGCCCGACGCCCGCATGGGTATCGACAACGCGGAACGCCTTGTCCTTGAGCTTCAGGTACTCGATCAGCCGTGTCAGCACGGCGTGCTTGACCACGTCGGCGAAATTGCCGGCATGATAGGCGTGTCGGTAGTTCATCCGCCCCTCTTCAGCGCGGCTCGCCGCCCCTGCCCCATCGGGGCTTCGGCGGCTGCGAGTTCGGGTTTCGCTCGGGCCTTCCGCGCCGCATCGCCAGCACGAAACCGATGAAGCCGATCGCCATCAGCGAAAAGCCCAGCGGCTGCGCCCGCTGGTCATAGGCCCCCGCGGCGGCGAGCAGGATCAGGTCGACAGACTCCAAGTCGAGCCCTTCCGCGTCGCCGGGGCCGAGCGTGAAGGTATGAACGCCGTCCTCGATCTCGTCGATCGGACCGGCGTCGATGCGGTAGATCTTCTGCGGCGTTTGCGGCGAGTCGTCACGCACGGTCGCGCCGGCCAGCGCGAGCGTCTCGGCCAGCACCGTCCGGCCACCGGCGGCGGCGGTGATGGTCAGAATGGCCGCGCCTTCGGCGCCCTGAGGCATCGACGAACTCATAACATCAACCAACACCTGGACAGGCGCATCGGTCGCCGCCAGCGTCGCCTGAACCGGTCGAAACCCGCCGACACTGTCGTAAACCCGCCAAGTCCCGATCTCTTGCGCAGGAAAATTCAGGATCACATAGGGATAGCCGATGCCGATCGCCGCACCGATCAGGAAGATGAGCAGGAACAGCAGGCGCATCACGAAGCCCGTCTAACCGCGCCAGCCATCACGCCTTGCGCTCCCAGCGGCGCTCCGGCGTCTGCTGCCAGTAGGTGACAGCGTGCCCGCCCGCCTTCATTGCCTTCCAGTGTTCGCGGGCCGCTTCCAGTTGCGCGGCATCGTGCCCGTCGAACATGAACACCGCCCGCTCATAGGTCGCGACATCGGGCGGGGTCGCACCGTCGACGATGAACCGGATTTCGGCGTCGTTGCCGTTTTCCGCCTCGGTCGTCAGAAGCACAGGCTGCTCGGCAGCATGCGGCTCGCGGTCCGTCCCGTGAGCCAGGAAAGAATCGTCCCGGAACGTCCACAGATGCGCGTCGAGCGCATCGCGCCGCTCCTCGGTTCCGGTCTGCACGACGGCGCGCCAGCCGCGCTGGACGCTCTTTTCCAGCAGGCCCGGTAGCGCTTCTTCCAACGTCGATTCGGTCAGGTGGTAAAACAGTACTTCTGTCATCTAGGCCTGCGCCGAAGGCATTCAGCTTTCATAATGATCGCGGACGAGCTGATCGAGCAGCCGCACGCCGAAGCCGGAACCCCAGGACTGGTTGATCTCGCTCGAAGGCGACCCCATGGCGGTGCCGGCAATGTCGAGATGCGCCCATGGCGTATCCTTGACGAAGCGCTGCAGAAACTGCGCCGCGGTGATCGCGCCGGCAAAGCGTCCGCCGATATTCTTCATATCTGCGTTCTTGGTGTCGATCATCTTGTCGTATTCGGCCCCGAGCGGCATGCGCCAGAGCTTTTCCTGAGTGGAGAGGCCGGCCGCGGTCAGCCGGCCCGCCAACTCGTCATTGTTGGAGAACAGGCCGGCATGGCTCTGCCCGAGCGCCACCATGATGGCGCCGGTCAAGGTCGCCAGATTGACCATGAATTTCGGCTGGAAGCGGTCGTTGCAGTACCAGAGCGCGTCGGCGAGCACGAGACGACCTTCCGCGTCGGTGTTTAAGACCTCGATGGTCTGGCCCGACATAGAGGTGACGATGTCGCCGGGCCGCTGCGCATTGCCGTCGAGCATATTTTCCACGCATCCGAGGATGCCGACGGCATTGACCTTCGCCTTGCGCGTGGCCAGCGCGCGCATCAGGCCAGTCACGGCGGCCGCACCCCCCATATCGCCCTTCATGTCCTCCATGCCGGCCGCGGGCTTGATCGAGACGCCGCCCGAATCGAAAACCACGCCCTTGCCGATGAAAGCGACCGGCTTGTCCTTGGCCTTGCCGCCATTCCAGCTCATTATCACCAGCCGCGGCGGCCGCGCGGATCCCTGGGCGACCCCGAGCAGCGCGCCCATGCCGAGCTTGCGCATCTCCTTCTCGGTCAGGATTTCGACCGTCACGCCGAGCGCCTCGAGTTCCTTGGCGCGCGCAGCGAATTCCACCGGCCCCAGCATATTGGCGGGCTCATTGACGAGGTCGCGCGCCAGCGTCACGCCGTCCACCACCGCTTCGGCATCGGCGAACGCCTTCTTGGCGGCTGTCGGATTGGGGCAATGGATGGTGATCTTGGCCGGCTTGGCCGCTTTTGGCTGCTCGCCTTCGGCATTGTCCTTCTTGGTCTTGTACTTGTCGAAGGAATAGGTCCTGAGCAGGATGCCGGCGGCGAGGTTCGCCACCGCGGACGCACCGACTTCGACGCCCGGAAGATCCGCGACAACCGCCACTTCGCTCGCCTTGCGCAATTGGCCCGCTACCGCGCCACCAAGCTTCAGCCAGGCGTGCGTATCCAGACCGTCCACCTTGCCAGCCCCGAGCGCCACCAGGCGATCAAACTGCGTGCCTTGCGGCGCCAGCACCTCGACGGCGCTGGCCAACTTGCCGTTGAAATCGGCCACCGGGAAGGCGCGCGCGAAAGTCTCGCCGGGATCGCAGGCTTTCGCTGCGTCGCTCAGCGTGCCGCCCTCCGCCGCCAGAACGATGACGCTGCCCTTTTTCGGCACGCCGGGTTTCGCAAAGCTGATCGATGGTCTGGACGTCATGGATTCCTGCTTTCGGGGATGGACTGTGGTGGTGCGCGACATTTGGTCGTTTTACGGCATTTGGCAAGGCGAAAGCCGTTGCGCCAGCTTTTTGCTCCAATTGCTCGCCACAGTCGCGCGCCCGCCAAACGCCGGTTAATATCCCGGTAACCATTTGCATTGGCACTTCCTTATCCAATAGTGAGGACAATCTGAGCATGCCGGAAAGTCGAGACGGGACGGATACCAATTCGAGCCGGTTGTGCTCCCGCTGTCCGGCGGGTAGTTTGCGCGCGTATCTGGTTGCGGGGATTATCCGCGGCAGGACATTCGCCCCCGGAACGGAATCGCGCGTCTCATGAAGGTCGTCGAACGCTACATATTGCGTCGCACGCTCGAAGTTTTTGCAGCCGCGCTGTTCTGGACGCTGGCGATCGTCTGGACCACGCAGGTTCTGGCGCGCATTGACCTCGTCACCGACAGCGGCCAGTCCGCCCTTACCTTCTTCGAAATTGCGACGCTGATCCTGCCGTCGATCATCCCGATCGTCATTCCCTTCGCCCTGATAATCGCCGTGGCGCAGACGCTGAGCGTAATGAACACCGATTCGGAGCTGGTCGTCGTCGCCGCGGCTGGCAGTTCGCGCTCGACGGTCATCCGCCCGGTCATCATCCTCGCGCTCGCGGCGAGCGCTTTCTCGTTCGCGGTCGACAACGGCGTTGATCCCTATGCGCGCGAGCGCGGCCGCCAGCTGGTCGCGGCGGCGAGGGCCGATCTCCTGTCGCTGGTCATCCAGGAGGGAACGTTCCGCAAGATCGATGAGGGCCTCTTTGTGCAGGTCGGCGAGCGGTTGCCGGACGGTCAACTCGGCAGCATCTTCGTCGCCGATTCGCGCGAGGAAGGCATCGACCTCGTCTACTACGCCAAGAAGGGTTCGGTGGTCGAAAGCGACGACAAGAGCCTGCTGGTGATGGCCGACGGCGTCGTCCACCGGAAAACACCCGCAGGCGAGGTTTCGGTAATCCGTTTCACCTCCTATGCCTTCGATCTTTCGGCTTTTTCGTCATCCGGCGACAGGATCACGATGTATCCGAAGGACAGGACGATCGCCTACCTCATGAATCCCGACCCGAACGACGATATCTTCCAGCAGAAGCCGCAATCGTTCCGCGCCGAACTCCACAGGCGCTTTACCGAATGGACTTACCCGCTGGTCTTCGCCCTGATCGCGCTGGCAGTCGCCGGTGATGCGCGCTCTCATCGCGAGGCGCGAATCAATCCGCTGATAACCGCCGTGACGATCGCGCTTTTCGTGCGCTGGCTCGGCTTCTTCGTGACCAACCAGGCGCAGTCGGCGGCGGCGTTCACGCCGTTCGTCTACGCCGTGCCCATCGCAGCCTCGGCCGTGGCGATCTGGTTCATCAGAAGCAACCGCACCATGGAACTGCCCATTGCATGGGCTGAACGGATGGCTTCCATCGGCCGCAATGCCGGCGAGCGCTTCGGGCGGCTCTGGCAGAGGCTTGCAGGCCGCCGTGCGGCCTCACCAGGAGGCGCATGATGGGCTGGACGCTCGGCCGCTATTTCTTCGTGCGCTACTCGGCCATCACGGCATGGTTCTTCGTCGGCATCCTCGCGCTGGTCTTCCTTATCGACTTCACGGAATTTTCCAGCCGTACCTCCGGCCTGCCCGGCTTCACCTTCCAGACAGCGCTTACGGTTTCGGCGCTGCGCGTTCCCATGATCATGCTGCAGACAGTGCCTTTCATTGCGCTGTTTGCGGCTATGGCCACGCTGATCTCACTCAACCGCAAATATGAACTGGTCATCGCCCGCTCCGCCGGTATTTCCGCGTGGCAGTTCCTGCTGCCGGCCTGCATCGGCGCGCTGCTTTTCGGCATACTAAGCGTCGTGCTGCTCAACCCGATTGCGGCGCACGGATTCTCACGCTCCGAGATCCTCGAATCCAGATTGCGTTCGGGCGAATCCAACCAGGTTTCGGCGTTCTCGGCGCCGTGGATCCGCCAGAAGGCCAACAATGTCGACACCATCATCGGCGCCCGGGCCATCCTGAACCAGGGCCTGGAATTGTCGGACGCGGTGTTTTTTGAGATCGACGCCGACGGCGACATCGTCGAGCGCAAGGACGCCAAGCGCGCCTATCTGCGCGACGGCTATTGGGAACTCAACGACGTCAAGCGCTCTCGCGGCGGCGGCGCGGCCGAATCGCTCGCCCAGGATCGCGTCGCGACGAATCTCAAACCCGAATTCGTGCAGGAGCGGCTGGCGCGGCCCGAAACAATCCCGTTTTTCGACCTGCCGAGCAAGATCGAAGTGGCTCGCTCCTTCGGCCTCAGGGCCAACGCTTTCGCGATGCAATTCCACTCTTTGCTGGCGCTTCCACCGCTTCTCGTGGCCATGACGCTGATCGCCGCCACAGTGTCGATGCGCTTCGCCAGAATGGGGCAGTCGGCGACGATGATTCTGGGTGGCGTCCTCGCCGGCTTTCTGCTTTATGTCGTTTCGGTATTGGTAAAAGCGTTTGGCAATGCGGGATTCGTTCCGCCATTCGTGGCGGCATGGCTGCCGGTTGTCGTAGCATTATTTTTCGGGGTGACGTTCCTGCTCTACAAGGAGGACGGTTAGTTGGGTTTGGCGGTGACATCTGACCGCAAATCGGCCCGTTTGGCGCGCCTGTATGGCGCGACGGCGCTTGCCTGCGTTTTGACGTGCGTTTTGCCTGCTATGCCTGCCTCCGCGCAGGAACTGCCTGACATCGGAGCGGACGTTCCCGAAGGCAGCCAGATGCTGCTTGAGGCGGATACGCTCGTCTACGACAACGACGCCAATACGGTGACCGCGGTCGGCGGCGTGCAGATCGACTATGGCGGCAACCGCCTCGTCGCCCAGCGCGTCACCTACGACCGGAAGACCTCGCGGCTGATCGCCAGCGGCAATGTCGAGATCGTCGATAGCAGCGGCACCCGGATATTATCCGACGAGATCGACATCACCGATGATTTCGCCGACGGTTTCGTCAACGCGCTGCGGGTCGAAACCGTCGACAAGACCTATTTTGCGGCCGAGAGCGCCGAGCGTAAGGGCGGCAGGCTCACCACCTTCAACAATGGCGTCTATACCGCCTGCGAACCCTGCGAGGAAAAGCCGGACCGGGCGCCGATCTGGCGCATCAAGGCGCGCAAGATAATCTGGGATGGCAAGGCCAAGACCGTTCGCTTCGAGAATTCCCGATTCGAGTTCTTCGGTTTCCCGCTCGCCTTCCTGCCCTCATTCGAGATCGCCGACCCGACCGTGAAGCGCAAGAGCGGCTTCCTGTTCCCCGGGATCAAATACAAGAGCGAACTCGGCGCCGGCGTATCGATACCTTACTACTTTGCTCTGTCGCCGACCTACGACCTGACGCTGACCGGCACCGGCTACACCAAGCAGGGCTTCCTAGGCGAGGCCGAATGGCGCCAGCGCTTCAACAATGGCGAATACAGCCTGAAGATCGCCGGCATCCACCAGAACGACCCGGACGCTTTCATCGACGAGAACGGCCGCCGCAACGTCGATTCCGGGCGCGAAGGCGATCCCAATAAGTTCCGCGGCATGTTCGGCACGCAGGGGCGCTTCGACATCAACCCGCGCTGGGCTTTCGGATGGAAAGCGCTCTTCCAGACCGACAAGAATTTCTCGCGCACCTACGAGATCGAGAAATACAACGACTACGTCCACACATCGGAAATCTATCTGACTGGCCTTCACGACCGGAATTATTTCGATCTGCGCGGCATGTATTTCCAGGTGCAGGAAAGTGGTTTCGACAGCGACGCCGGCTCCGCCGCCGAAAGGCAGCCCTGGGTGCTTCCGTCGTTCGACTATTCCTACACGCCGGACGAGCCGCTCGCCGGCGGCGAACTCAATATCGACATCAATTCGCGCACCGTTCTGCGCTCAAAGCGCGATTTCATATCCGCGCCCACCAGACCACCTTTTGATGTCGATTTCGACGAGCGTGCACCGCTCGTCCGCGGCATCGAGGGCAACTCGACCCGGCTCACAGCCGAAGCCGAATGGAAGCGCTCGTATATCACCGATGGCGGTCTGGTGGTTACTCCGCTGCTGGCCTTCCAGGCCGATACCACCTATGTGAACCAGTCGGACAGATCGATAGACGCGATCAACGCCATGGCCGGCGATCCCGATATCGGCGTCTCGGCCGACATCCGCTCGGCCTATTACCGCACGATGGCGACCGCCGGCCTCGAATTGCGTTGGCCTGTCCTGTTCTCCACCACCAGCGCCACCCATGTCCTGGAGCCGATGGCGCAGGTGTTCGCGCGCCCGGATGCCCGTTACGAGGAGACGCTCGGCATACCGAACGAGGACGCGCAGAGCTTCGTCTTCGATGCCTCGACCCTGTTCGAGCGCGACAAGTTCTCCGGCTATGACCGCATCGAGGGCGGCTCACGCGCCAATTTGGGCCTGCGCTACTCCGGCTCGTTCGGGAATGGCTGGACCACCAACGCGCTGTTCGGCCAGTCCTATCGGCTCGCCGGTGACAATCCGTTCGCCGCGCCAGATTTGGTCAATGTCGGCGCTTATTCGGGCCTCGACACCGACACGTCCGACTATGTCGGTCTGGCCGGCTTCATCGCGCCCAACGGGCTGTCCGCTTCGGTCGCCGCGCGCTTCGACGAGCAGACCTTCGAGATACGCCGCGCCGAGACGAAAGTCGGCTACTTCAGCGCGCCGCTTTCCCTCACCGCCCAATACGCCTTTGTCCAGGCGCAGCCGCTCTACGGCCTCAGCGAGGACCGGCGTGAAGTCACCCTGGCGGCGTCGACCCGCGTCCACGAGAACTGGCGCGCCTTCGGTTCCGGCACCTACGATTTGGAAGCCGGCGTGCTCGTTAGGAATGCCGTCGGATTTGCCTATGATGACGAGTGCTTTTCCTACACGATGACCTGGTCGACCAAGCGGGACAACGATAGGATAGAGTCACTGAGAGAAGACGACGAGCATTCGATCGGCTTCAACATATCGTTCCGCACGCTCGGCGACTTCGGTTCCGCTACCAGCGAGATTATCGAACAGTAGCGGGACGGCGCGGCGTCATCGTTTCGCCGCATAGGATGGGCATCACGGCCACATCCATTCAGAACAAAAGCGGAATGCGGGGAGTGTCTGGCATGTTTTCGATCGGGAAATATTTATTTTCGGCAAGTTTTGCTCTGGCCGTTGCTGCGGGTTCCGTTCCCGTTGCGATGATCGCCTCGCCCGCGGCGGCGAGCGAGATCAAATATGTCGTCAACAATGTCCCGGTCACCACCTACGACATCAACCGTCGTGCCGCGTTCCTGAAGCTGCAGAATCGCAAAGGAAATCTCAACCAGATGGCTGCCGACGAGATGGTCGAGCAGACACTGCGGGTCGCCGAGATCAATCGCCTCGGCATCAGGATCACCGACGAGGCGGTCGATGCCGCCTTCAAGCGCTTCGCAGGCTCCAACAAACTTTCGCCGGCGCAGATGTCCGACATCCTCAACAAGGCCGGTATCACTGAAGCGCATTTCAAGGACTTCATTCGTTCCCAGATGGGCTGGAATCAGGCGCTTTCGGCCCGGTTCAAGTCGCAGGGGGGCACGATGAGCGAGCAGGATGTGGTGCGCCGCATGCTGCAGGAAGGCGGCAACAAGCCCAGCGCCACCGAATACATGCTCCAGCAGGTCATTTTCGTCGTGCCCGCGGCGGAAAAAGGAAAGATGGGGCAGCGCAAGCGCGAAGCCGAAGCCATGCGCGCGCGCTTCAACGGCTGCGACTCCTCGCGTGAATTCGCCAAGGGTCTGCTCGACGTGACGGTGCGCGATCTCGGTCGCGTGCTTGCGC
Source organism: Mesorhizobium alhagi CCNWXJ12-2 (assembly GCF_000236565.1). Taxonomy (GTDB): domain Bacteria; phylum Pseudomonadota; class Alphaproteobacteria; order Rhizobiales; family Rhizobiaceae; genus Allomesorhizobium; species Allomesorhizobium alhagi. The sequence continues at coordinate 9,234 of NZ_AHAM01000093.1, forward strand.
CGGAGCTGCCGCCGGAATGGGCCGACCAGATCAAGAAGACCAAGACCGGCGGAGCGACCGCCGTCAAGGAAACCGACCGCGGCGTCGAATTCATCGGCATCTGCAGCAGCCGCGAAGTCTCGGACGACCGGGTCGCCAAGATGGTGTTCCAGTCCGAAACCAAGACCGACGACCAGGCTGGCGAACTCGACAAGAAGTACATCGCCGAACTGCGGAAAAGAGCCCGCATCGTCGAACGCTAGCAGCCGTGAGCAGGCCGCCTCTGGCGCTGACGGCCGGCGACCCTTCGGGCATCGGTCCCGAGATCGCTATCGCCGCATGGCTTCGGCGCGCCGAAAGCGCCACCTCGCCATTCTACCTCCTCAGCGATCCTGCCTCGGTTGCGGCCTGCGCACGGCGCCTTCAACTCGATGTCCCGATCATCGAGACTACGGCCAAAAAAGCCGCCGGGCAGTTTGCCGACGCCCTGCCCGTCGTGCCGCTCGCGGCGCGCTTCATCGATGCGCCGGGCCTGCCTGACAAGGCCAATGCCGACGGCATTGTCGAAGCGATCGACCGTGCTGTGACCGACAGCTTGTCCGGTGAGGCATCGGCGGTCGTCACCTGCCCGATCGCCAAGAAGCCGCTCTACGATGCCGGTTTCCGCTTTCCAGGCCATACCGAATACCTCGCCTATCTGGCTGGCCTGAAGTCCGGCGCGGAAATATCGCCGGTGATGATGCTGGCCGGGCCGGATCTGCGCGCCGTGCCGGTAACGATCCATATTTCCCTGGCCGAAGTTCCCGGCGCTCTGACGACGGAAGCGATCCTCCGCACCGCGCGGATCACCGCGCGCGATCTAAAAACCCGTTTCGGCATCGCAAATCCGCGCCTCGCCGTCTCCGGCCTCAATCCGCATGCGGGCGAGAGCGGCGCCATGGGCATGGAGGACGAGACGGTCATCCGTCCGGCGATCGAGACACTGCAAAACGAAGGCATCGAAGCATTCGGGCCGCTCCCCGCCGACACGATGTTCCATGCCCGCGCGCGCCAGAACTACGACGCGGCTATCTGCATGTATCACGACCAGGCGCTTATCCCCGCCAAGGCGTTGGCCTTCGACGAAACCGTCAATGTCACGCTCGGCCTCCCCTTCATCCGCACCTCGCCCGACCACGGCACCGCCTTCGACATTGCCGGCAAGGGCATCGCCCGGCCCGACAGTCTGATCGCGGCGCTGAAGCTGGCACGGCGTCTCGCCGACAACGAAAGCCGCTCTCGATGAGGTCTCCGGACGGCCTGCCGCCGCTGCGCCAGGTCATCGAACGGCATGGATTGCAGGCGAAGAAATCGCTCGGCCAGAATTTCCTGCTCGACCTCAATTTGACCGGCAAGGTCGCCCGCGCCGCCGGCGACCTTTCGCAAGCGACCGTCATCGAAGTCGGCCCCGGTCCCGGCGGTCTCACCCGCGCGCTACTGATGAATGGGGCTGTGCGAGTAATCGCCATCGAGCGCGACGAGCGCTGCCTGGCGGCGCTGGCCGAGGTTGCTGCGCACTATCCCGGTCGCCTCGAGACCATTTCTGGTGACGCGTTGAAGACCGATTTCGCCGCCATTGCCGGCGATGGGCCGGTCAAGATCGTCGCCAACCTGCCCTATAATATCGGCACCGAGCTTCTCGTGCGTTGGCTCACCGTCGCCGAATGGCCGCCCTTCTACCAATCGATGACGCTGATGTTTCAGCGCGAGGTGGCCGAGCGCATCGTGGCGCGTCCGGGCAGCGATGCCTATGGCAGGCTCGGCGTTCTCGCAGGCTGGCGCACCGAGGCCAGGATAACCTTCGACGTGCCGCCGCAGGCATTTACGCCGCCGCCCAAGGTCACGTCCTCCGTGGTCCATCTGGTCCCGCGGCCGGCGCCGTTGCCGGCCGACGTCCGCATGCTCGGCCGCGTCACCGAAGCTGCTTTCGGCCAGCGCCGCAAGATGCTGCGCCAGAGCCTCAAGGGGATGGAGGGCGCGCGCCTGCTCGAGGCGACCGGCATCGACGGAACCCGGCGCGCCGAGACGCTCAGCGTCGAAGAGTTCGTGGCTCTGGCTAACGCAGTGTGAGGCCCGCAATGCAGACACTGGGAGTCGTCGCACGGCTTTTCCCGCTGATCGAGGCCGGCGAAAAGACGTCGACCATCAGATGGCGCGAGACCAGGATCGTCCCCGGCTATCTTCGCTACATATGCGATGGAGAACCCACGAAGACTGCCATTGTGTGGGTCACCCACTGCACCGACATTCCGCTGTCGGAAGCAGCGGCTTTCGTCGGGCGGCAGGCGGAATGGCCGAAGGAAGTCATGCTGGCTGGAATGCGCGAGCACTATCCGGAAATCCGGTGGGAAGACGTCGTACAGATCATCGAACATCTGACGCCCGCTGAAACGCTCAAGCGTTCAGACTTCCCGGCATAGACCTGATCGCTTTATGTGGTCTTTTCGTCCAGCAGTCCCGAAACGAAGTCGAACAGGCCCGGCCGGCGGTCGCGCCGCAACCTTTCGGCGGTAACGATCGCCCGCACTTCGGCGTAGGCGCGGTCGAGATCGTTGTTGATGACGATGAAGTCGTATTCCTTCCAGTGTTCGATCTCGGTGCGGGCGTTGGTCAGCCGTGTCTCGATCACCGCCTCCTGGTCCTCGGCCCGGCGCTTCAGGCGCGCCTTCAACTCGCGCATCGAAGGCGGCAGGATGAAGATCGAGACGATGTCGGCGCGCATCTTTTCTTTGAGCTGCTGAGCGCCCTGCCAATCTATGTCGAACAGCATGTCGCGGCCCTCGGCCATCGCCCGTTCCACTGGCTCGCGCGGCGTCGCATAGCAATTGCCATGAACCTCGGCCCATTCCAGCAGGGCATCCGAATCGCGCTGGCGGTCGAACTCGCGCTGCGAGACGAAGTGGTAATGCACGCCCTCGATCTCGCTGGCGCGGCGCGGTCGCGTGGTCACGCTGACCGAAAGGCTGAGATCGTGGTCGTTTTCCAGAAGATTCCGAGCGATCGTCGACTTACCGGCGCCCGACGGCGACGACAGAACCAGCATCAGGCCGCGTCGGCGGATGGCTGGAGGAACGATGTCCGCTGTCATTGGCTGCTATTCCAGATTCTGAACCTGCTCGCGGAACTGGTCGACCACCGCCTTCAGTTCCAGCCCGATGGCGGTCACTGTCGCCGCATTGGACTTCGAGCACAGAGTATTCGATTCGCGGTTGAATTCCTGCGCCAGAAAATCGAGCTTGCGCCCGACCGCGCCGCCGCCGTCGAGAAGCGCCCGCGCCGAGGCTACATGCGTCTTCAGCCGGTCGATCTCCTCGCGTATGTCGGCCTTGGTGGCGAGGAACGCCGCCTCCTGGTGCAGCCGGCTCTCGTCGAGATTGGCCGATGCATCCATCAGCAGCGCGACCTGCTCGGCGATGCGGGCGCGTATCGCCGCCGGCTCGCGCGAGGGGTCGGCTTCGGCCCTCAGCACCAGCACTTCGATCGTGCCGATGTGGACGCCGAGCACGGCCTTCAGCGCCGCGCCTTCAGCCTGTCGCGCCTGTTCGAGCCCGTCCAGCGCCTTTTCGAGCACGGCAAGAATCGCGGCGTCAATTGCAACGCGTGCCTCCTCCGTTTCGGTCGCTTCGGGAATTTCGAGCACGCCGCGCAGCGCTAAAAGCCCATCGGCGCTCGCGGGCGCCAAGCCGAACTGCTCCTCCAGACGTTTTGCCAGCCCTGCCAGATCCTTCAGGAACGCTTCATTGATGACGGGCTGCACCAGCGTTCCCGCGGCCCGACCGACGGTCAGCGACGCCTGGATGTTGCCGCGCGAAAAGCGCTTCTGCACCAACTGCCTGACGAGTGGCTCCAGCCTTTCGAAGCCCTGCTGCAGGCGCAGCCTGGCCTCGATGGTCTTGCCGTTGACCGATTTCAGCTCCCAGGCGACCGACGCGCCGTCATGTTCGGCGGCGGCACGCGAGAAGCCGGTCATGCTCTGCAGATTCATGGCGCGCCCCGCGTCCCCAACGGCATGACCCGGAATGGACCATGCCTCAAATTACCCGGTTCGACCCCGACGAACCGAGGCTTTGTTGCCACGCTATTGCGCGGCGGCCGGTTCCACGCCGCCGGCAGCCGCCTTGGCCGCTTCCTCCGCCTGCTGCTTCCGTATCTTGCGCCAGCGGGCGACGTTCTCGTTGTGCTCTTCCAGCGTCTTGGCGAAGACATGCCCGCCGGTGCCGTCGGCAACGAAATAGAGGTCGTCGGTCTTTGACGGGTTGGCCACGGCTTCGAGCGCTGCCTTGCCCGGATTTGCGATCGGCGTCGGCGGCAGCCCGTCGATCGTATAGGTATTGTACGGTGTCGGCTTCTCGATATCGGACTGGTAGATCGGCCGGTCAGCCGGCTTTCCGGAACCGCCGAACAGGCCGTAGATGATCGTCGGATCCGACTGCAGCCGCATTTTATTCTTCAGCCGGTTGAGGAACACCGCGGCGACACGCGAACGTTCGTCGCCCTTGCCGGTTTCCTTTTCGACGATCGAGGCCAGCGTGATGAACTCGTTGATATTGGCCAGCGGCAGATCGGGCGCGCGGCGCGCCCATATCTCCTCGACCAGTTCCTTCTGGTGCGCCAGCATCTTGTCGATGATCTGCTGGCGTTCCGCGCCGCGCGTGAAGCGCTGGGTGTCGGTAGCCAGCATGCCCTCCGGCGGCATCTCGGAAGGCATGTCGCCGGTCAACGCCTCGTGCTCGGCGATCCTGCGGAAAGCCTGCATAACCGTCAGCCCTTCCGGGATGGTCAGTGACTGCATCACCGACTTGCCGCTCTTCAGAATCTCCATGATGTCGCGCATCGAGGCGCCGGCTGCGATCTCGTACTCCCCGGCCTTCAGCGCTCCTTCATTGCCATAGGCGCGAACGCCGAGATGGAAAATGCGCGCATCGCTGACAAGACCGCGGCGTTCGAGTTGGTCGGCAATTTCAATCAGGCCGCTGTTGGGCTTGACCAGGAAGGTCTGCGCGGTCGCCGAAGGTCCCGGGCCGTCGAATTCGCGTTTGCCGAGATAGACGGCAAGGCCGGCCGCCAGCACCAGGAGCATCACCGACGAGACGATGAAGTTCATGAACACCACGATCTGGTTACGCGAAGAGCGCGAACGCTTCGGCGGCGGCGTCCCGATTTCCGGCCTCAGGGCCTCGCTCGCGGTTTTCGGTACGATCGGCTTCGGCGCTTCGGTACGCTGGCCGAACTCCCCCGGGTTCGCTGGACTGGTGTTCATATCGCCTCGACAAATCCACATGCGCCGGCCCCGCCGCGCATCATTCCTCAACCACCAGAGTATGGCAAAATTCGCGGCGAAGCAGCGCTGTTCGGGCGCTCAGCCATTGTAGCGCTGGAAAACCAGCGATGCGTTGGTGCCGCCGAAGCCGAAGGAGTTCGACAGCGCGACATCGATCTGGCGCGAGCGCGGCTTATGCGGCACGAGATCGATCGCCGACTCGCGTTCGGGACTGTCGAGATTGATGGTCGGCGGCGCGACGTTGTCGCGAATGGCAAGAACCGAGAAGATCGCCTCGGCGGCGCCGGCGGCCCCGAGCAGATGACCGATCGACGATTTGGTCGACGACATGGAGACCTTCGAGGCCGCATTGCCAACAAGCCGCTCGACTGCGCCGAGCTCGATCGTGTCGGCCATGGTCGAGGTGCCATGGGCGTTGATGTAGTCGACATCGGCCGGCGCCAATGCGGCGCGCTTGAGCGCAGCGCTCATGCAGCGGAACGCGCCGTCGCCGTCGGCCGCCGGAGCGGTGATGTGATAGGCGTCGCCTGTCAGGCCGTAGCCGGTCACCTCGGCGTAGATCTTCGCGCCCCGCGCCTTGGCGTGTTCCAGTTCCTCGAGCACCACAACGCCGGCGCCCTCGCCCATGACGAAGCCGTCGCGGTCGCGGTCATAGGGGCGCGAGGCGGTCTCGGGAGCGTCGTTGCGGTCGGTCGATAGCGCCTTGCAGGCGGCGAAACCCGCCAGGGACAGTCGCGTGACCGGCGATTCCGCGCCACCGGCGAGCATGACGTCGGCATCGCCGAAGATGATCAGCCGGGCAGCATCGCCGATCGCGTGCGCGCCGGTAGAGCAGGCAGTCACCACCGCGTGGTTGGGGCCCTTGAGCCCGTGCCGGATCGACACCTGGCCCGATACGAGATTGATGATGTTGCCGGGGATGAAGAACGGGCTGATGCGGCGCGGACCACGCTCCTTGAGCACCAGAGCGTTGTCGGCGATGCCGTCGATGCCGCCGATGCCGGAGCCGATCATGACGCCTGTGGCGCAGCGATCTTCTTCCGTTTGCGGCTCCCAGCCGGAATCCTTCAGCGCCTCGTCGGCGGCCGCGATCCCATAGAGGATGAAGTCACCGATCTTCCTGAGTTCCTTCGGCTCGAGATACGCCTCAGGGTTGAAGCTTCCCTCGCTGCCGTCGCCGCGCGGAATGACATGCGCGACCTTACAGGGGAGATCCTCGACCTCGAATTCGGTGATCCGCTTGGCGGCACTGCGGCCGGTGAGCAACTCACGCCAGCCGTGCTCGACGCCCACGCCGAACGGCGAGAGCAGGCCCATGCCGGTTACGACTACACGTCTCATTGCGGAATTCCCGAACCGACCGTTCGCGAAAGCGTCAGGCCGATGCCTTGTCGATGTACTTGACGGCGTCGCCGACGGTCAGGATCGTCTCGGCCGCATCGTCCGGGATCTCGACGCCGAATTCTTCCTCGAAGGCCATCACGAGTTCGACCGTATCAAGGCTGTCGGCGCCGAGGTCGTCGATGAAGCTCGCCGCTTCCGTCACCTTTTCGGCTTCGACGCCGAGGTGTTCGACAACGATCTTTTTGACGCGCTCTGCGGTGTCACTCATTTGGGCATCCTCGTCTATGTGTTTGTCTGGTCTTCGTTAGCGGGCGGAATGCCGCTAATCAAGCTGAAAGATGTTTCCTGCAGGAACGCAACCGCCCGCGGCGCGAACTGGTGCGAACCGCCGGGTTGAGGGCGGCATTACACGAAAAAACGCGCACGTCCAAGGCGAAAACCTCTTTATCCCGCTCTCAGGCAAGAGGCTGTTCGGACAGCCGGTCAGATCATAGCCATGCCGCCATTCACATGGACGGTCTGCCCGGTGATGTAGGCGGCCTCGTTCGAGGCCAGGTAAACCACAGCCGAGGCGACCTCCGCGCCGGTGCCCATGCGCTTGGCCGGAATGGCGGCCATGATCGCTTCCTTCTGCTTGTCGTTCAGCTTGTCGGTCATGGCCGATTCGATAAAGCCCGGCGCCACGCAGTTCACCGTCACGCCGCGTGTCGCGATCTCCTGCGCCAGCGACTTCGACATGCCGACCATACCCGCCTTTGAGGCGCAGTAGTTCGCCTGGCCGGGATTGCCGGTAACGCCGACCACGGAAGTGATGTTGATGATCCGGCCGTTGCGGCGGCGCATCATCGGATGGGTCAATTCGCGGGTGAGCCGGAACACGGCGGTCAGGTTCACCTCCAGCACCGCGTCCCAATCCGCGTCCGACATGCGGACAAAGAGCCCGTCCTTGGTGATGCCGGCATTGTTGACCAGTATGTCGACGCCTTCGAGATCGGCTTCGGCCTTTGCGCCCAGCGCCTTGACCTCGTCGCGATTCGAAAGATTCGCCGGGAACAGCTTTGTCCGCCCGCCGAGCTCAGCGGCCAGCGCCTCGAGCTTTTCGACGCGCGTGCCATGCAGGCCGACGGTCGCGCCCTGCGCATGCAGCGCCCGCGCCACGGCCTCGCCGATACCACCGCTTGCTCCGGTGACGAGCGCCTTGCGGCCGGTCAGATCGAACATTTTTGACTCCCGTTCCAATTGATGAAGCGCTCCCTTGGCAAGGGAGTGGTCCAGCTTAACCGTTCACCCAAGCGCCGCCATCGCCGCCTCAACATCGGCTGGCGTGTTGACCGCGACCGTCGCAACCTCCTTGTTGATGCGCCGCGCCAGTCCCGACAGCACCTTTCCCGAGCCCACTTCGTAAAGCGTCGTCACGCCGTTTGCCGCGAACCACTCCACTGTCTCGCGCCAGCGAACGCGGCCGGTCACCTGCTCGACTAGACGCGCGACGATTTCGTCCGGATCACTCAGCGACGTCGCAGTAACATTCGCCACGACGGGCACTACCGGCGCATTCTTCTTCACGCCGGCCAGCGCCTCGCGCATCGTCTCGGCGGCAGGCGCCATCAGCGCCGAATGGAACGGCGCGGAGACCTGGAGCATCAGCGCCCGCTTGGCGCCTTTTTCCGTGCAGAGCCTCGCCGCCAACGCCACCGCCGTCTTGGCGCCGGAGATCACCAACTGGCCTCCGCCATTGTCGTTGGCGACCTGGCACACCGAGCCCTTCGCGGCCTCGGCGCAGGCGGCCTCGACGTCGCCCTGCTCCAGCCCGATGATCGCGGCCATCGCGCCCTCGCCGACCGGAACCGCGGCCTGCATGGCATTGCCGCGAATGCGCAGGAGCCTCGCCGTATCGGCGATGGAGAACATGCCGGCGGCGGCTAGGGCGGAATACTCGCCGAGCGAATGGCCGGCGACGTAAGAAACCTTATCCTTCAGCGAGAAACCTCGCGCCTCCAGCGCCCGCACCGCTGCGAGCGATACCGCCATCAACGCCGGCTGCGCGTTGGCTGTCAGCGTCAGCGTCTCTTCCGGCCCTTCCCAGATGATCTTCGAAAGCTTCTGGCCAAGCGCGTCATCGACCTCGTCGAAGACCCGCCGCGCCTCGGGAAACGCGTCGGCCAGGTCCTTGCCCATGCCGACGGCCTGGCTGCCCTGCCCCGGAAAGGTGAATGCGACGGCCATGATCTCTCGCTCCGCAGTTTTTATCCCGGTGCCGTGTGGCGCGAGGCGGGTCGGCGAGTCAAGCCCGCGCTGGCTTCACGCTGAAAATGCAGCCAGCCCCCGCTTTTTTGACCGCCCGCGCGGGGCCGCCCTTCTCAATTTCGCCACAGGCTCTAGCTTCTGTGACGGAACGATGACAGTTGCATGACGTTTTTATTACCGGTTGAGGATTTTAAAGTTGGGAAAAATCGTTGCAGGCCCCGGGCCGGTGGCGCCCGAGGGATTTGAGGCAGGTCGTACGGTCAAAGCGGATAGGCGCCGCAGGCATCTGCTGCGCCTTGCCGGATCGATTGGGCTGACGCTGTTGGTGTCGACCATTCTCGTGTTTTCGGTCGAACTGATCGTGCGCGGCTCGCTCGCAGAAACGCTGCTCTTTTTTCAGCAGCCTTTCCGTCCCGGCTGGACCACGGTCATCCTGTTTGCGCTGCTCATCCTGTTCTTCGACGCGCTGCTCGGCCGCGCCTATCTTGCGCTGCTGGTGGTTGCGCCCGCCGTTCTGCTTCTTGCCTTTGTCGGCCATCAGAAGTCGCAGTATCTCGGCGATCCGCTCTATCCGACTGATTTCCTCTATGCGCGCCAGATTATCGAACTGGCGCCCCTCCTGGTGCGCGAGCGTCCGGTTCTGGCCATCGTGCTCGGCGTTTCGCTGGTGGCGGGCATCGCGCTTCTGGTTGCGCTTTGGCGCTTCTGGCGGCGGCGATTTCCGGCTCTGCCGTTAAGAGCCCGCGCGGCCCGGCTTGCGGTAGCCCTCCCCGCGCTTCTGTTCTTCGGCTCGATCATGGACTACGCGACATTCTCCTGGGCGCGCGACCGGCTGCAGATCATCCCGATGATGTGGGACCAGAAGGAGAATTACGCCTCCAACGGCTTTGCCATCGCCTTTGCGCTCAACGTGCCGATGGCCAAGGTGAATGCGCCGGAGGGCTATTCGAAGGAGGCGATAGAGGCGATCCGCAAGCCTGTCGACGCCGCCCCCTCGGTTCCGCCGGAGCGCCCCGACATCATCGTCGTGATGAGCGAATCCTTCTGGGATCCGGCCCGGCTTCCGGGCGTCACGATCACGCCCGACCCCATCGCCAATGTCCGCACGATCCAGTCCGGCCATGTGTTTTCGCCGGAATTCGGCGGCATGACCGCCAATGTCGAGTTCGAGGCGCTGACCGGCTTTTCGAACGCCTTCCTGCCCTATGGCAGCATCCCCTATCAGCAATATGTCCGCGAGCCGCTGCCTTCGCTCGCGACCTTCCTCAAGACCCAGGGCTATGCCACCCACGCGATCCACCCGTTCGAAGGCTGGTTCTGGAACCGCACGCCTGTCTATGAGGCGTTCGGTTTCGACCGCTTCATGTCGGAAGAAAACCTGCCGCCGCTGGAAAAGCGCGGGCCGCTTGCCTCGGACGCAGCGCTCACGGAGGAGATTATCCGCGAGGCTGAAGCAACCGCCGAGCCGTTCTTCTTCTTTGCCGTGACACTGCAAAGCCACGGCCCCTATGAGCCGAACCGCTATTCCAGCACGACGCACACGGTCGAGACTTCCGCGAGCGCCCGGGCCAAGGGTTCGATCCTGACCTTCGCCGAAGGAGCCGCCGATGCCGACCGGGGCCTGGCCCGGCTGATCGAATGGGCTGAAAAGCGCGAGCGCCCGACCGTCATCGCCTTCTTCGGCGACCATCTGCCGCCGCTCGGCCCTGTCTTCGTCGAGACCGGTTTCATGAAAAAGCCGGTCGCCGAGCGCAAGGCGCCGCTGGCCAAATTGCGCGCGCAGCACGAGACGCCGCTGGTGATCTGGTCGAACCGCAAGGGTCCGGTCGGCCATCTCGGCTCGATCAGCCCCGCCTTCCTGCCGCTGCATGTTCTGGAGACGGCCGGCATCAGCCATCCCTATTACACCGGCTTCCTCGGCGATATGCGCCAGCGCTTTAGCGTCGTAGACCGCAACGTGCTCGTGACACCGCGGGGGATGACGACGCCGGACTGGGGGCGCGCCAAGAAGATCGACCCGGCGATCCGCGATTTCCGCCTGCTGCAATTCGACATGATGTTCGGCAAGCGCCACGGCGCGAAGGCGTTTTTCCCCGAGACGGTAAAGAAAGAGCGCCCCGGGACGAGTTGAATACGCCCGTTTTTTTGGACTTGGCGAAGACACCCAGACAGCATTGTCATACTGTCCAGCATTGCTCCCCGATGGCGCTTTTGCCGCAGGGGTTCCTGCAAGCCTTGTCTTCCGGCTGGAATGCTGTATAGACCCGCGCAATCTGCCGGTCCCAGCTGGGGGCTGAACGGAGGGCCGGAGGTTTTCTTCAGGGAAAGCCGCCGTGTGAAGCAAAAGTGCTTCCGCCTCCCGTGTCTCCGCTCTCGACCGTCTCGTCATGCTCCTTTCTTCCCCTGAGGAGACCGCAAGGTCCTCGAAGGGTCCAAGAGAAGTTGCAGAGGCTTTAGCCGCCGGGAACCGGACAGGGAAACGAAGAAAGGCAAAGAACAATGGCTCTATACGAACATGTGTTTCTTGCCCGGCAGGACCTCTCGCAGCAGCAGGTCGACGCCCTTGTGGAACATTACAGGGACGTCGTCTCCTCGCTTGGCGGGTCGATCGGCAGGGTCGAGAACTGGGGACTGAAGTCCCTCACCTACCGGGTCAAGAAGAACCGGAAGGCTTATTACACGCTGATGGACCTCGACTGTCCTCCGGCCGCCCTCAACGAGATGGAACGCCAGATGGGCCTCTCCGAGGACGTGCTACGCTTCCTGACCATTAAGGTCGACAAGCATGAGGAAGGCGCATCGGCGATGATGCAGAAGCGCGAAGAGCGTTCCGACCGCGGCAGCTTCGGCGACCGCGATCGTGGCCCGCGCTCGTTTGGCGACCGTGATCGCGGCTCGCGCTCGTTCGGCGACCGCGATGGTGGCGATCGTGGCCCGCGCCGTCCGCGCGAAGCCGTTGAAGGAGGTGCAGAATAATGGTCGACATCAACCAGATCCCGACCCGGCGTCCGTTCCATCGCCGCCGCAAGACCTGCCCGTTCTCCGGCGCCAACGCCCCGAAGATCGACTACAAGGACGTGCGTCTCCTGCAGCGCTACATCTCCGAGCGCGGCAAGATCGTGCCGTCGCGCATCACGGCGGTCAGCCAGAAGAAGCAGCGCGAACTCGCCAAGGCGATCAAGCGCGCCCGTTTCCTCGGCCTCCTGCCTTACGTCGTCAGGTAAATCTCTCTTCGGCCGCGGGCGGTTTGGCCGCCCGCTGCCATTCCCCTTCCGCGACGGGCGCGGTTATCGGGGCGACGTCAAATCCCGGGTTGGGTTCTCCAGGTTCTGAACCCTAACTGCCGCGACAGGCAGGACAGCGACACAGGCGGACGCCGCCATCTTGCTTCCTGACCTCGTCTTTTATCATCAGCCGCTTCAGGCTCTGAAAGGACAAGACAATGGAAGTCATTCTTCTAGAACGCATTTCCCGCCTCGGCCAGATGGGCGACACCGTCAAGGTCAAGGACGGCTTCGCCCGCAATTTCCTGCTGCCGCAGGGCAAGGCGCTGCGCGCCAACGAAGCCAACAAGCAGAAGTTCGAAGGCCAGCGCGCCCAGCTCGAGACGCGCAACCTCGAGCGCAAGTCGGAAGCCCAGCAGATCGCCGATCAGCTCGACGGCAAGAGCTTCATCGTCGTGCGCTCGGCCGGCGAAACCGGCCAGCTCTACGGTTCGGTCTCGACCCGCGACATCTCCGAGATCGTCACCGCTGAAGGCTTCACCGTCGGCCGCAACCAGGTCGAGCTCAACCAGCCGATCAAGACGATCGGCCTCACCAATGTGGCTATCGCGCTGCATCCCGAGGTCGAGGTCACGATCACGCTCAACATCGCCCGCACGGCCGACGAAGCCGAGCGCCAGGCCAAGGGCGAGACGTTGACCACTGCCGAGGCGATCTACGGCGAAGACATCAATGACAATGCGCGGCCGGACAATTTCTTCGATCCGAATGCGGAGGAAGGCGAAGAAGCCTGAACCTGTTCGCATAATGCTGGACCAAAAGCCCGGACCTTGTGTCCGGGCTTTTTTTTGCTATTTGGAATCTATTGGGGACCGCATGGGCTTGATTTCGCTTCGCGATGATCGGGATTTTGCGATGAACAAACTGCTGCAGCGCGTTGTCGAACGGCTGGTAAGGACGGGAAATCTCACCGTCACCGGTCCAGACGGAACCAGCCATTTTTTCGGCGACGGCAGCGGCGATCCCGTCCATGTCGTAATCAAGACAAACCACGCCGAACGCGCCATCACCTTCGATCCCATGCTGGCGCTGGGCGAAGCCTTCATGGAAGGCGAGCTGGAAGTCGCCGAGGGCGATATGCTCGGCCTCCTGCGTATCGTCTATCAGAATATGGAACCGGGCGGCATCGAAGCCTCGTGGACCAAGGCCGTCGAAGGCCTGCGCCATGCGTTCCGCCGTTTCCAGCAGGTCAACACGGCCACCCGCGCGCGGCGCAACGTCCAGCGCCATTACGACCTCTCGGGTGATTTCTACCGGCTCTTCCTCGACGAGGACATGCAGTATTCCTGCGCCTATTTCGAGCGCCCCGGCATGACGCTGGAAGAGGCGCAGATGGCTAAGAAGCGCCACATCGCCGCCAAGCTCGGAATGAAGCCCGGCCAGACCGTGCTCGACATCGGTTCCGGCTGGGGTGGGCTCGGCCTCTATCTGGCGCGCAGCTTCGAGGCGGAAGTGCTCGGCGTCACGCTTTCCACCGAACAGCACGCAGTCGCCACCGAGCGCGCTCAAGCCGAAGATTTGGAAAACCACGTTCATTTCGAGCTCAGGGACTATCGCGAACTCACCGAACGCTTCGACCGCATCGTCTCGGTCGGCATGTTCGAGCATGTCGGCGTCAACCACTACGCCACGTTCTTCAACAAATGCGCTTCGCTGCTCAAACCCGACGGCGTCATGCTCCTGCATTCGATCGGCCGCAACGGCCCGCCCTGGGCCACCAACGCCTTCATTCGCAAGCACATTTTCCCGGGCGGCTACATCCCGGCGCTTTCCGAAGTGCTGCCAGCGATCGAGAACTCCGGGCTCATGCTCGCCGACGTCGAGATCCTGCGCCTGCACTATGCCGAGACCCTGAAGCACTGGCGCGAGCGCTTTCTCGCCAATCGCGACCGCGCCAAGGAGATCTATGACGAGCGCTTCTGCCGCATGTGGGAATTCTACCTCGCCGGCTCGGAAGCCTCGTTCCGCTGGCAGGATCTGATGGTCTTCCAGATCCAGCTCACGCGCCGCAACGATACGCTGCCGATCACTCGCGACTATATCGGCAAATGCGAGAAGGCGCTGACCATCCACGAAGAGGCGCACCGCAAGCCCGCCGCTCGGAAATCGCGCTCCCGGCGGATTGCCGAACCGGGCGAATAGCAGGCCCCCCTTGCCTTTCGGGCTTTTCCCCCGAAAAAGGGACAGCCGAGGGGGCTGAGCATGAGCATTCCGATTTTCGTCGCCGCGGCAATTGCGGAAATCGCCGGCTGTTTCGCCTTCTGGGCGTGGCTGCGGCTGGACAAGCCAGCTGTCTGGCTTCTGCCCGGCGTGGCGTCGCTGGTACTGTTTGCATGGCTGCTCACACTGGCGGACGTGCCGGCTGCCGGCCGTGCCTACGCCGCCTATGGCGGCATCTACATTGCCGCGTCTCTGTCATGGTTATGGCTGGTTGAAGGCGTGAGGCCCGACCGCTGGGATCTCCTTGGCGCCGCGATCTGCGTAATCGGCGCCTCGATCATTCTGTTTGCGCCGCGGACGGCGTAGATCCCAATCCACGTGGGGCGAACGCTCTTCCTGATTAATCTATGGGAGCCGGCTTTCAGCCCACCGGATAGGGTCCCTCGGCGAAGCTTTCGGCGTGGTACCCTTTCGAGCCGATTGTCCGGGCCAGAGGGCTTGCGACCTCGCCGCCTTTGCCCAGGCGTTCGACGATCGACCCGAAATCATGTCGCGGCCGCCAGCCGAGTTCGGTTCGCGCGCGCTCGTTCACATAGACCCGCTCGATGCTCGGAAACATCTTCCAGCCCCGCTGCCGGTATTCCGCCTCGTAGCCGGGAACGCGCTTTCCCACCACGCGCGGCGCGTCGGCGCGCAGGTCGGCAAGGTCCTCGGGCAGGAAGGGCGTGGTCGCGCTGATTATGTATTTGCGAAACCCGATCGCCGGCGCTTGTTCCGCAGCAAGCACGTGCGCGCTCACCACATCCTCGATATCGACGCGGCGATAGAGATACTCGTTCGCCTTCAAATTCTCGTCCGAATAGGTCTCCCGCACTTCCCTGCTGTCATCCTCCTCTGGGAAGAAGCGCGAGGTCCTGAGCACGATGCAGGCGAGCCCGTTGTTTCTGCTGAACAATTGGCAAAGGTCCTCGGCCGCCGCCTTGGTGACACCGTAGATGTTCTTGGGCTGCGGATTGACCTCCTCGGTCACCCAGGCGGCCGGAGCGCCGGCCGGCGGCACGAGCGCGTCGCCGAAGACGCTGGTCGTGCTCGTATAGACGAATGATTTGACGCCCGCTTTTGCCGCCTCTTCCAAAAGATTGAGCGTGCCCGAAATGTTGGTGTCGACAAAATCCTGCCGGCTATGGGTGGCGACATGCGGCTTGTGCAGGGTGGCCGCATGAAACACCGCCTGCACGCCGTCTATGCAACGCTCCACGCAGGAACGGTCGGCTATCGAGCCGATCTCGGTCGTGAAAGGCGATGCCGAGATGTCGAGACCGACGACGTCAAATCGCAAGTCCCTCAAGGCGCGGACCAGCGCCTCGCCGAGATGACCGGCGCTTCCCGTAACCAGAACTCTCATGCCGCCTCGCTCTTTTGCTCTCGATCGGAATCGCGCTGAACCTAACAAGGAAGTGCCGTCCGATGAATTCCCGAATGCAGGCTCCTCTCTGTCAGATTGGAGCGCGCCGCATTTTCTTGTTTTGTTCTTAATTCGCGCGCTATGCTTGCCACTTGATTCGCGTCAACCGGGAATCTGACGGCTGAAGGCATTTCCCAACTCCTGTGGATCGCGGGCACAAGCGGGAAAACCGAGCTTTTGTTCGTTCGCCGGCCGCAGCTTCTGATAACCCAAGACGCAAGGACAGGACCGGGGACAGAAATGGCAGAGGCAGCGCGCAAGTTCGGCGTGGCGGAGCAACCGCTTTATCGCGAGGCGCCGAACAACATCGAGG
>NZ_AHAM01000092.1 GCF_000236565.1 Mesorhizobium alhagi CCNWXJ12-2
GTCCACCTCCGGGCATTCGCGGAACGCCAGGTCCTTGGTCAGGCAGATGCGCACTTCGCGCAGAAAGCGCCTGTCGCAGGTGACCGCTACTCCCTCGCCGGTAAGCGCCGGATTGGCGGCGAGGAAGGCGCGCTCGGCATCGTCCGGATCGAGCGTCCGGTGGGCGTCGAGCCGGCGAAACTCCGCAGGGATCGCCACTGCCTCGCGGGCGGCGCGCAGCACGTCGAAATAATCGTCCTGCGAAAGCCCGGCGCAACTGCCGTGCTTGCGCCACTGGTGCCGGATCAGTCCGGCCGACGGCATGATGTCGTAGAGTGTACGCAGGGTCGCATTGTCGACACCCTCCTCGTCCGTGCGGCAGTTTTCCGGATAGCCGCGTTCGAATTGCGGCCACAGCCCGTGCACAACGAAGGCATAGGGCCGCGCAGACGCGCATTGCTGGCGGTTGGCATCTTCACCTTCCGCCTCGCAATAGCTCGGCGACCACGACAGAGACAGGACGTAGAAATCGAAACCGGCGCCGGCTGGCACATCGCCCCGCGCCAGGACGGCAGGCTGGTTGATAGTCCCGCCGACGCCCTGGCCTGCGGGTTTCCAGAATATGGCCAGCGCGACCGCGATCAGCGCCAGTCCCGTCCAAGCTGCATACGATCGGCTTCGGCCCGCTGCCATGTGTCAGCTTAGGGTGTGTTGCGATTCAGGTCAGGACGAGCCGGATCGAGGAAGGTGCGCAACGACCAACATGCCGGATTTCCAGAACCGGAGCGGAGCGTAAATTCGGGTACGTGGTCGCCGGAAGCGCAGAAAGCCGTCACTTGTAGGCCGTCCTCACCCGAACCCCTTCCATGTCCGGGCGCAGGACGCGGCAGCGCCCATTGTAGACGTACCAGCGGTCGAAGCCGTCGACGCAGAATTCGACATTGTCGCCGATACCGGCAAAGCCCATTCCCCCCTCGATGAGATACCAGATGTTGCGCGTATGACCGTCGGAAAGCACGACGTCGGCCTCGCAATATTGCCGCGCGATGGGTTTGCGCTCGGCCCTCGGCTCGAAAAGGGTGCCGCGGATGCGCTGGAAATCGGTTATCGCGACGTCGGGCAGGTGCGGCACGTGCCGCACCTGGTAACGGAAGCGGTCGGTGATCTTGGCCAGAAAGCGCCTGTCGGCGCAGACGCCTGAATCCTGCTGCTGGTAGATCCCCATGTCGGCCGCAGGCGCAGCGGCCGGCGTCATAAACGAGCCGAGGGCCAGCGTTGCGGCCATGGCGAAACGGGCGATGCGGGTCATGCTGTCCTCGTGAATGGATCGCGCGGCGCGAAGCAGTATGGCCGGCAGTTTGCGCAAAGGCCGCGCATGGGTCAAGCCGCCGTCAAACGTTCGCGTCTTTCGCCGTCAGAC
>NZ_AHAM01000091.1 GCF_000236565.1 Mesorhizobium alhagi CCNWXJ12-2
ACCGTCGAGATAATCGGTCACGCTGGCGGCGATGAAAATCGCAAGCGCGCTCCAGCGGGCGAATTCACTCGACTGCAGCCGGCCTTCCAGAAAAAAGCACAGCACCACCATCGGCACGGCAAGGATTCGCGCATAGGTCAGTATATTGGGAAGATTGAATGCGCGCTTGCCCATGTTTTTCCGCAATTCTCCAGATCCAGAGATACTCAAATCAGATGCCTCCGTGCGGGGTCAATCATCGAAAAGTGATGAGCCAGCGCAATTGTGTCAATTTTCGTGGAAGTGATTGTAGACCAACTTCGCAATCGATTCCGAAATTCCGTCGACGGCCATCAGATCGTCCACCGCGGCGCGGCTCACCGCCTTGGCTGTTCCGAAATGAAGGAGCAGCGCGCGCTTGCGGCCCGGCCCGATGCCGCTGATCTCGTCGAGCGGGTTCTTCACCATCTCCTTCTTGCGCCGGGCGCGATGCGAGCCGATGGCGAAGCGGTGCGCCTCGTCGCGCAGGCGCTGCACGAAATAGAGCACCGGGTCGCGCACCGGCAGCGAGAAGGATTCGCGTCCCTTGACGAAGAAGCGCTCGCGGCCGGCATCGCGGTCCTGCCCCTTGGCGACGCCGATCGCGTGAACCCGGTCGGCGATGCCGAGATTTTCCAGGATCGAGCGAACCGCGCTCATCTGCCCCTGCCCGCCATCGATCAGGATCACGTCGGGCCACGCCGGGAAGCCGGATCCATTGACCTCGTCCGAATCGCTTTCGCCGGTATCGCCTGTCTCGCCATGCTCCTTCAAAAGCCGCGAAAAGCGCCGCTCCATCACCTCGCGCATCATGCCGAAATCGTCGCCCGGCGTGATCTCGGTCGAGCGGATATTGAATTTTCGATATTGGTTTTTCACGAAGCCTTCCGGCCCGGCCACGATCATCGCGCCGACGGCGTTGGTGCCCATGATGTGCGAGTTGTCGTAGACCTCGATGCGTACCGGCGGCTTTTCCAGCCCGAACGTCTCGGCCATCCCGGCCAGAAGCCGCCCTTGCGTCGAAGTTTCGGCGAGCCTGCGGCCGAGCGCCTCCCGGGCGTTCTGGACGGCGTGGTCGACAAGGTCCTTCTTTTCGCCGCGCTGCGGCACGGTGACGGCGACCTTGTGGCCCGCGCGCGTCGCAAGCGCCACCGACAGCAATTCCTGGTCTTCGACCGCGTGCGACAGCAGAATCAGCCGCGGGCACGGCTTGTCGTCATAGAACTGAGCCAGGAACGAGCCGAGCACCTCCGCCCCCTCCAGCGCGGGATCGGCCTTGGGGAAATAGGCGCGATTGCCCCAGTTCTGACCGGTGCGAAAGAAGAACACCTGGATGCAGACCTGCCCGCCCTCCTGGTGGATGGCGAACACATCGGCTTCCTCGATCGATTGCGGGTTGATGCCCTGATGGCTCTGCACATGCGACAGCGCCGCCAGCCGGTCGCGGTAGACCGCGGCGCGCTCGAAATCGAGATCTTCCGCGGCCTCCTGCATGGCAGCCGAAATCTCGGTCTTCACCTTCTGGCTGCGGCCCGACAGGAAGTCCTTAGCCTCCGAAACCAGCTCGGCGTAGTCGGCAGCGGAAATCTCGCCGGTGCAAGGACCTGAGCAGCGCTTGATCTGGTAGAGCAGGCAGGGCCGCGTGCGGCTCTCGAATACCGAATCGGTGCAGGTGCGCAGCAGAAACGCCCGCTGCAGCGAATTGATGGTTCGCCCGACCGCGCCGGCCGATGCGAAAGGCCCGAAATAGTCGCCCTTGCGGGAGCGCGCGCCGCGATGCTTGAAAATGCCGGGCGAGGGATGATCGCCTGTCAGCATGATATAAGGAAACGACTTGTCGTCGCGCAGAAGCACATTGAAGCGCGGCCGCAAGCGCTTGATAAGATTAGCTTCGAGCAGCAGCGCCTCGACTTCGGTGCGGGTCACGACGAATTCCATCGTCGCGGTCTCGCGCACCATCCGGCCGATGCGGTTGGTGTGGAACCGGCCCTGCGCATAATTGGTCACGCGCTTCTTCAGGCTGCGCGCCTTGCCGACATAGAGAACGTCGCCGGCCGCGTTCATCATCCGGTAGACGCCCGGCGCGTTGGGCAGACGCTTCACCAGCGTCTGGATGACCTCCGCGCCGACCATGCCGTCGGCGTCGCCGGCATGCGCGCTCCAGTCGATCGCGGTGAACGGCACATCCGGTCCGGCAACGGGGGACGCTTGGACCGCAGGCTCGTCGTCCTCCTCGACGTCATGGCCGGGCATATAGCCCGCTATGTCGCCGCCTGCCTTGTCGCCGCGCGGAATCGGCGGCCTCTTTATCGTATCGTCCTTGACTGTCATTCCGCCATGCCTGTCACATCCGGCGTCTGCCACGCAAGGTGCTGGCCGCCATCTATGGCGATCATCTGGCCGGTCACCGAGCGCGCGTCCCAGAGATAGCGGATCGTGGCGCCGAATTCCGAAAGCTCCGGTCCCCGCCCAAGAATCAGGCCGTCGACCTGGGCGGTGAAATCCCGAGGCTGCTGTCTCACATTTGCGAGCGTTGGCCCCGGACCGATCGCGTTGACCCGGATGCGCGGCGCCAGTGCCTGCGCCATCGTCCGCGTCGCCGCCCACAATGCCGATTTCGACAGTGCATAGGAGAAATAGCGTGGCGTCGGCTTCCAGACGCGCTGGTCGATGATGTTGACGATCAGGCCCTCCTCGCCCACGGGAAGTGCTGCCGCGAACCGCCCGGCCAGCAGTACCGGCGCCTTGACATGCACGGCGAAATGCCGGTCCCAGGCAGCCCAGTCGGGATCCGTCGCTGTATCATCCTCGAAAACCGAGGCGTTGTTGACGAGCAGCGCCACCGGCCCGACCGCGCGTTTGGCGGCTTCAAGCAATCCGCCAGCCTCCGCCATGTCGGTCAGGTCCGCCGCTACCACTTCCGCCCGGCCGCCGCCGTCGCGAACTGCGCGAGCCAGAGCGTCGGCCTCTGCCCGCGATCGGTTGCAGTGGATGGCCACGGCAAAGCCGTGCGCGGCAAGATCTTCCACGATGGCTTTGCCTATGCGTTTGGCCCCGCCGGTCACCAGTGCTGTCTTGCGGGCTTGCGCCATTGTCGAAATCCCGATGCGATGCCCCGGCGGCGGTTTCGTTAAATTCCGGTTCGTTCTTTTGGCGGCAATGTGGCGAAGAGTGCGATCCGGCGCTGACGCCGCCGCGGAGCAATGAGTCTCCGCCGCAATATAGGTCTCGCGAGGCCTTGCACCAAGCCGGGTTCCAGTCGGCGTCGGCAAAGCTCCTGACAGGCTTGTTGCGCATGTGCAACGCCACGCTTCCGCCTCATTGGCGCCGGGGAATGACCCGATTTCTGGTAAGCTCCAGCCGCATTTGGCCCCGAAATTCGGATCGGTGAGGCGCCGAGCCCGTTTATCCTCCCCGCGGGCAGGGGCTCTTATCGAACGAACAACCACAGTCTGTCGTGAGTGCGCTGTGGCAAGGAGTAAAAAATGAAAAGCAAACTGAATCTCGCGTGGCCTGCGGCTACCGCTTTGGGGCTCATCGCCTTCATGGGCATGAACGCGGCAAACGCCGCCGACGTCATCATGGAAGAGCCGCCTGCACCGGCGCCAATCGCGGAACTGCCGGTGGCTTCCTGGGCTGGCCCCTATGCCGGTCTCAGCGCCGGCTATGCCTTCGGTGGCGAATCCGAAGATGAGGCAAACGGCAATTCGATCGACACCGACGGCTTCGTCGGCGGCGCTTTCGCCGGTTACAACTGGGAAACCGGCGGCATCGTGGCCGGTGTTAAAGCCGATGTCGGCTACAGCGGCGTCGAAGGCGAAAATGCCGGCACTGAAGTCGAATCCGGCATCGAAGGCTCGCTGCGCGCCCGCCTCGGCTACGTTGTGACCCCGGACGTGCTGCTCTACACCACCGCTGGCGGTGCCGCGAAGCAGATGGAAGTCACCGAAGGCGGCGTCTCGGATGAGAATACGATGGTCGGCTGGACGGCCGGCGTCGGTACCGACGTCAAGATCACGGAGCAAGTGTTCGGCCGCGTCGAGTATCGCTACACCGACTATGGCAGCCAGGAGTTCGCCACGGGCACCGGTTCGGGCGATGTCGATGCCAAGGATCACCGCGTCACATTCGGCGTTGGTATGAAGTTCTGATCGGCATATAGCGACCAAAAAAAGCCGGGCGTTTCGACGCCCGGCTTTTTTCTGTCCTCTTAAAGTCAGGCCGGAACGTACTGCTTCAATTCCGGAAACTTCTCGTCGAAGCGTGCAGCCCAGCGCTTCAGCTTGGATCTGCCCTTCTCCCACTGCCCGGGGAAGCGCAGGTCGATATAGCCGAGGCAGGCGCGTAGCGCGATATGGCCGGCGGTAATCTTCTTGGGCAGCTTCGGCGGGCTGGCGTTCAGGAGGTCGAACGCGCGCATCGCCTTCGACCATTGCAGGTCGAGCCACGGCTGGTGCACTTTTTCGGCAGGCCGCAAGCGCCGCTCGTAGACATGGGCGAGCAGGCTGTCGCAGACGCCGTCTGCCAGGGCTTCCAGCATCTCGGCCTCCAGCCGCTTGGCGGGATTGCGCGGAAACAGCGCATTGCCCGACAGGCGGTTCAGGTACTGCGTGATGGTTCGGCTGTCATAGATCCCCAGCCCTTCGTCGGTCACCAGCGTCGGGATCTTGCCGAGCGGATTGGGACCCGTCAGTTCAGGCGGCTGCGAATTCGTATCGACCACTACCGCTTCCAGCGGAATGCCGGCATATGCCGCCGCCATGCGCACCTTGGCGCTGTAGGGGGATGTCGGCGAATAGAGAATTTTGGGCATGCAGGCCTCGCTTCTGGGTTTCGGGCGCAACGCTATTGCCGACTTTCGCCAACAGCAACGGCGAACAGCGTTCATCCCGTCAGGATTTGCTAGGCCAGTTCTGAAAATTTGCCGGTCGGATCAGGAACGCGCCGGCTCTCCACGGCGAAGGGGCTGAGACCGAGCCATCGCTGCATGGAATTCGCGATCGACGGTTCGCCGTCCAGTTCGAGGCGTCCGGCCTCGATCTCCGCGCGGACCACAGTCAAACCCATCCATATCGCAGTCATGACCTTCAGCGAACACCTGACAAGGAGGTTCAGTTCGTAGCCCGGGTCGAAACCGCAAAGATCGACGTTCCCGTCCTCGATCACCAACCACCAGTTCTGCCGCGCAGTCGGCAATTCGGGGTACTGAAACTGAATCGTGCACCGCTCGGGCGGCAGGGGCTCGGGATTGAGCTTGCGCCGCATGTCCCACATCAGCAGGGACGGGTCGAGATTCTTCAGCGACAGGGTCGATTCAACCCATCGCTGGCCCCAGAATCCCATCGCCATCACGATCGGGCGAAGCTCTTCGCCGGCAGGCGTCAGACGGTATTCGACAGATCCCCCGGCGCTGCGAACGGTCGCGATGACGCCGCCTTTCTCGAGTTCTTTCAATCGCTTGGACAGCAGGGATGGCGACATGCGGGGAACCCCGCGCCTCAAATCGTTGAAACGCGTCGTGCCGGACAACAGCTCACGCACGATCAGCGCCGTCCACCGCGTGCACAGTATTTCGGCAGCCATCGCCACCGGACAGAACTGCCCATATCCGCCACGTTCTTCCATGCCCGCTCCCTTTGAAAGCAATTTTTAGTCGACGATACGCCTCGGCGGCGCTCCTGCCAAGTTGACTTGCAGCATAGCGAAAGCCCGTGCGGCGATATCGCTATGGTGATACAGTTACTGAACTAGACCGGATGCCGTCCCCGGCGCAATTCTTCCGCAGTGTCTGAAAATACAACCAGGGAGGAATAAACCATGAGCACTACGGGACTTGCTGTCGCCATCAAAACTGAACAGGCGGATCCGCCCGCCACCGACTTCGTTGCAATCGCTTGCTCGCTCGGCCCGCAACTTGCCGCGCGCGCCGCCGACGCCGACGAGAATGACCGCTTCGTCGCGGAAAACTACAAATCCCTCAAACAAGCCGGCCTCGTCGAAGCAGCGGTGCCGCGCGAACTCGGCGGCGGCGGCGCGGAAGTAGCGGAACTCGCAGCCATGCTACGCGAATTGGCGCGCCATTGCGGCTCGACCGCCCTCGCCTTCTCCATGCACACGCACCAGGTCGCCATTCCCGCATGGCGGTGGCGTCATCAAAAAGTTGTCGCCGCTGAACCGCTGTTGAAACGGGTCGCCAGCGAACGCCTCGTTCTCCTGTCGAGCGGCGGCTCGGACTGGATCGCCGGCTCCGGGCAGGCCGTCAAGGTCGAAGGCGGCTACCGGATTTCGGCGCGGAAAGTGTTCACCTCCGGCGCTGAAGCAGGCGACATCCTGATGACAGGTGCAATCGTGCGGACGGAGGGCGAGCCCGATATGGTCATCCACTTCCCGGTGTCGA
Organism: Mesorhizobium alhagi CCNWXJ12-2; assembly: GCF_000236565.1. Taxonomy (GTDB): domain Bacteria; phylum Pseudomonadota; class Alphaproteobacteria; order Rhizobiales; family Rhizobiaceae; genus Allomesorhizobium; species Allomesorhizobium alhagi. Next base: position 6,416 of record NZ_AHAM01000091.1, read on the forward strand.
TGAAGGCGCCCGAAGTGAAAGTCGTCGAGACCTGGCGCACGCTCGGCATGCGCGGAACCGGCTCCAACGACGTTGTGATCGAAGGCCTGTTCGTTCCCGATGCAAGCGTCGCCATTACGCGGCGCAGCGGCGAATGGCATCCGCTGTTCCAGATCATCGCGACCATCGCGTTCCCTCTGGTCTATTCGGTCTATCTCGGCGTGGCAGAAAGCGCCCGCGACATAGCGATCGAACTCGCAAAGAAGAGACCGGCCACCCATCACGCCATGGATCTTGCCGGGCGGATGGACACCGCATTGCGCGCGGCCCAGCTTGCGCAGCGGCACATGATAGAAGTCGTCGAGCGCAATGCGCCATCGGCGGATACGATCAATGAGTCGATGATCGGCCGCACTCTAGTCGCCCGGCACGCGATCGAGGCCGTCGAACTGGCGATGGAACTCGCCGGCGGCGCGGGTTTCTACCGGAGCCAAGGTCTCGAGCGGCGTTTCCGCGACGTACAGGGTGCGCGCTACCACCCGCTGCAGTCGGGGCCGCAGGCGGAATATGCCGGCGCAACGGCGCTCAGCCTACCAACCGCAAATATCTTCTAAAGGCACGCGTGCGTGTTGAGATTCAGGTCAAGCCGGTTTGACCTGAATCTCACCGCACCGGCGGCATCACCACCTTGTCCAGCCGGCAGGCGCGGCGGGCCACC
>NZ_AHAM01000090.1 GCF_000236565.1 Mesorhizobium alhagi CCNWXJ12-2
TCGACCAGCGACCATGCCTGCGTCTCGGCGAGGTCGGCATGGATCTCTGCAGCCTCGACCGAGGCGATTGAGGCTCCCTTCGTCGCTTCGGCCATACCGTTCAGCAGGTCGTCGATCGAGTGATCGGCGATCTTTGCGCCCGCAGCCTCCAGCGCTTTCAGGCCGCGCGCGAAGCCTGCGGCCACGGCAGCATCGATGTCGCCGAACAACCGGCCTTGCGGAATCCCGATCCGCAGACCGCTGAGCGGAAATGACTCAAGCGCACCGGGCTCCTTGCCGGCCATGATGGCATCGGCGATGGCGCAATCCGCAACCGTGCGCGCCAGCGGGCCGACGGAATCGAGCGTACTGGACAGCGGAAATACGCCGTCGAGCGGCACGCGCCCGGCCGTCGGCTTGAAGCCGACGACGCCGTTCAATGCGGCGGGAATGCGCACCGACCCGCCCGTATCCGAGCCGATAGCGATCTCGCATGTGCCTTCGGCGACCGAAACGCCGGCTCCCGACGAGGAGCCGCCGGGAACGCGCGTCGCATCCGCGGCGTTGCCCGGCGTCCCGAAATGCCGGTTGAGGCCGATGCCCGAAAAGGCGAATTCGGTCATGTTTGTCTTGCCGACGATGACAGCACCGGCCTGTCTCAGCCGTGCCACGACCGCAGCGTCCCGGGTCGCGGGCGGCGCGTCGGCGAGCGCTGCCGAGCCGGCAGTCGTCGTCTCGCCCGCAACGTCGAAAAGATCCTTGATGGAGATGATCCCGCCGTCGAGCGAGCCGAGCGAGATTCCTGCTCGGCGGCGCGCGTCTGCGGCATCGGCAGAAACTCTGGCGGCATCGGAATAGAGCTTCAGGAAAACGCGTTCCTCGGCTTTGCGCTCGGCGAGCCGCGCCAGGATTTCTTCAAGCCGGTCCCTCGCCGAACCCGCCGCCGGCTCACGCATAGGCTCTGCCCTCTTCCGTGCGCTGGAAATAGATCAGGTCGAGCTGCAGCGAGGGCTTGCCGAGCGCGGTCAGGATCATATGCGCCTGGCCGCGATGGTGGGTCTGATGGTTGAAGAAATGATCGAGCGCCGGCGCAAGTCGCTGCGACACGGTGCGCATGTCGGTGACGGTCATGTACGTGAAGCGCCCCGAAAACGCCTTTTCGCCCAGGCCGCCGATCCATTTGGCGATCCTTCTGTCCTCGGCCTCGCGGACCGCCCGCAGCTTCGCCAAATCCTCGTGGAGGATCGCGTCAAGCGCCGTCGGCGCATCGCCCTCGCCGGTGAAGCGCTTCATCCAGATGCGGTCGGCGGCGACGAGATGGTTGAGCGTCCCCATCATAGACTTGAAGAACGCTCCGGTGTCGCGCCGGAATTCCTCGGCTGAAAGCGCTGCGGCTGCATCATATACGCGCTGGTTGGCCCATGAATTATAGGCCGCGAACATCGTGAAATGCTGTTTCATGGACTTTACCTTTGACGCGCGAAGCGCTGAATATGCGCGCCATTCCTAAACCGACCTGAAAGAAGCGCCAATGACCATTCTGCTCTACGACCTCGTCGGTCGCGACGCATCCCGCCCCTTCAGCCCGCATTGCTGGAAGGCGGCGATGGCGTTAGCCCACAAGGGCCTCGATTTCGAGAAAGTGCCGACACCTTTCACCGCGGTGCCGGGCGTCGAGGGTGGAATCAGCAAGATCGTCCCAGTTATCCGCGACGGCGACAAGACCGTTTCGGATTCCTTCGCCATCGCGCTCTATCTGGAGGACGCCTATCCGGACCGGCCGACGCTGTTCGGCGGCGATGGCGGCAAGGCGATGGCACGCTTCATCGAGCGGTGGTCGCAGCTGACCATCCATACGTATCTCGGCTCCGCGGCGCTTAAGGACATCCACGACGTGCTCGCGCCGGAAGACCAGGCCTATTTCCGCAAAAGCCGCGAGGCCCGCTTCGGCAAGCGGCTGGAAGAGGTGCCGGCCGGGCGCGAGGCCGGACTCGCGACATTCCGTGCTTCACTCGAGCCGCTTCGGTCGACGCTTTCATACCAGCCCTGGATCGGCGGCGCTTCGCCGCTATTCGCCGATTACATTGTCTACGGCGCATTCCAGTGGGTACGCATCATCTCGCCCTTCCCGGTGCTTGCAGAGAACGATCCGGTGGCAGAGTGGTTCGGCCGCTGCCTCGATCTGCATGGCGGCATTGGCCGCAAGGTTCCGGCTGCGGCATAGGGACGTCAGCACGGAGCGCCTCGGGCCTTGGCAATGCGGCGGGCGGTCTGTATAGGTCCGCCCACCTTTTTCATCCCATTGCTCAGAAGGATACACCATGGCGATCGAACGCACGTTTTCGATGATCAAACCCGACGCGACCCGGCGCAATCTCACCGGCGCGATCACCAAGATGCTGGAGGATGCCGGCCTGCGCGTCGTGCCTCCCCGCCGCGTCTGGATGAGCCGCCGCGAGGCCGAAGGCTTCTATGCCGTCCACAAGGATCGCCCCTTCTTCGGCGAGCTGGTCGAATCCATGTCGTCGGGTCCGACGGTGGTGCAGGTCCTCGAAGGCGAGAACGCCATTGCCAAGAACCGCGACGTAATGGGCGCCACCAACCCGGCCAACGCAGCCGAAGGGACGATCCGCAAGGTGCATGCTCTGTCGATCGGCGAGAACTCGGTGCACGGCTCCGATGCGCCCGAAACCGCCGCTCAGGAGATCAAGTACTGGTTCTCCGATACCGAGATCGTCGGCTGACAATTTGAATCCGTTTCGGGCCGCAAGCGCCTGAATGAAAACAAAAAAGCCGGGGCAACGCTCCGGCTTTTTTGTTTAAGCCGTCTGCAGATGGCTCGGGCGACCAGTAGCCAGGCGCCGTGGAACAACTCCGCCAATGCATGCTTGACGGCAGCTTCGGCCGTTGGCCGAACCTGAGAGTGCGCTGCAGTCGGGAAGAACTATCGAGAAGATTTCCAGCGGGCGGCGGCCTGGTCGTCTGCTTCCTTGGCGTCGACCCAATTGCCTTCGGAGCCGTCGACGCGATGCTCCTTCTTCCAGAAGGGCGCGCGCGATTTCAGATAGTCCATCAGGAAGGACGCCGCCTCGAACGCCGCCTGCCTATGCGCCGACGCCGCCACGACTAGCACGATGTTTTCGCCGGGAGCGATCTTGCCGAAGCGGTGGATTGCGGTGAGGCCCGTCAGCGGCCAGCGGCCCAACGCCTCCTCGGCGATGCGCGCGATCTCGGCTTCGGCCATGCCAGGATAATGCTCGAGTTCGAGCGCCGCGAGCGTGCCCGCTTCATCGCGGCAGAGGCCCGAGAAGGTCACCACTGCGCCGACATCGGCGCGCCCCTCGGTCAGCCGGCCGATTTCGGCGGCAATGTCGAAATCTTCCGCCTGGATGCGCACGATGGGCGCGACGCCGGCCGGCATCTCAGCCTCCGGTCATCGGCGGGAACAGTGCGATCTCGCGCGCGTCGGCGATCTTCTCGCGGTGGTCGACATGCTCGTGATTGATCGCGACGCGGATCACGTCCGGATATTGCAGCGCGTTTTCATATTCTTCGCCGCGCGCCTTCAGCCACCGCAACAGGTCCGCAACAGTCTCGACCGTCGAGGGAAGCGAAACTTCCTCCTCCGGCTTGCCGATCCGTTCCCGCACCCAGGCGAAATAGACGAGTTTGGTCAGGGGCTCTCTCATTCTTCCATGATATGCTTGGCGCCGGCGCGAAAATAGTCATAGCCGGTGTAGAGCGTCACGATGGCCGAGACCCAGAGCAGGAATATGCCGATCTGTGTCCAATAGGGGACCATCTTGTCGCCCGCCGGGCCGAGCAGCAGGAACGCGATGGCG
>NZ_AHAM01000089.1 GCF_000236565.1 Mesorhizobium alhagi CCNWXJ12-2
CCAATCCGCGAATGGTCGAGATAGCGGATCTTTGGATCGCGCAGCCGCGTGCCCTCGTGCAACTCGCCATTGAGCTTGAGCACGCCCGAATTGGAATGGAAGGCGCCGCCGCCCTCATACTGCCAGCACCCCGTAACCGACGCGATCGACATCGCCGCATGCATGTTCACCGAGCCGTTGCGCTGACGCGCGAAGCCATAGCCGAGGCGGAAGAATGTTTTCTTGGTCGTGCCGACTAGCCGCGCAAAGGCTTCGATCTCGGCCACGGAAAGGCCGGTAATCGCCGCTGCCCATTCCGGCGTGCGGGTCGCCAGATGCGCCTCCAGCCCCTTCGGATCGTCGGTGTATTTTTCGAGGTAGTCCCGGTCGGCCATGCCGTCGCGGAACAGCACATGCATGACCGCGCAGGCCAAAGCACCGTCGGTGCCGGGCTTCAGGACCAGCCCCATGTCGGCCTGCTTCATCGTCGCGTTCTCGTAGACGTCGATGACGACGATCTTAGCCCCGCGCTCCTTGCGCGCCCTGACCGCATGGGTCATCACATTGACCTGGGTGACCACCGCATTGGTGCCCCAGATCACGACACAATCCGACTTCGCCATCTCGCGCGGGTCCGGCCCCCGCAACGCTCCGGCGCCCATCATCCAGCCCGTCCAGGCGAGATTGGTGCAGATCGAGCCGAAGAAGCCCGAATATTTCTTGGCGTGACGCAGCCGCTCAATGCCGTCGCGCTGCACAAGGCCCATGGTGCCGGCGTAGAAATAAGGCCAAACCGTCTCCGAGCCGTGCTTCTCCTCGGCGGCGATGAACTTTTCCGCCACGAGATCGAGCGCCGCTTCCCAGCTTGCCTCCTTCCAGCCGCCTTCGCCCTTGGCGCCTGAGCGCACCAGCGGCTTCAGCAACCGGTCGGGATGATGAATGCGATCGGCGTAGCGCGCGACCTTGGCGCAGATCACGCCGGCCGTGTAGCTGTTGTCCTTTGCGCCGTGCACCCGGCCGATGCGATCGCCGTCGAGGATCTCCACATCGAGCGCACAGGTCGACGGACAGTCATGCGGACAGGCCGAATGGCCGATTTTTATCGTCGCGTGCTGGTTCATGGATGGGATTTTAGCTAGTTTTCCCGCCGCGTGTATCAGTTATCGTTGTGCCACGCGCTCGTTTTGCCGGAAGGACATCGCCCTCAGCAGGCAGCTCGCTTCCTGCGCCGTCGAGAAAATCGAGAAAGGCAATGCGATCAGCCGCTGCCGCTCTCCGGCGAAAGAAATCCTCGGTTTCCTGCCGCTCGTTCACAGGATGATCCTAGTTCGAATCAGTTCCGGGTTCCATCATCACAGATACTCTCTTGGCGCTTAGTTTCAGATCGAACCACTCAGTGACAATGCGGTAGTGATCACCTTCTGAGAACACCTCGATACGTCCCAGATCAAGCGTTCCATCTGGATCGGCAATTATTGAAGGTTTTTCAGCAGTGTGCAATTCGATCACGTGGGGAGATTCAAATCTGACATCGCCCTCGCGGTAGCAATACATCTCACTTGGAAGAGGCTGAGCATACGAAGGGTGGCCGGGCAGTACGGCGAATAGCACACGCAGACGAAGCCGCGTTCCATCAGCGACCATTCCGAGAAAATAGCTGTCCTCAAGGTGCATCCGGTCGAAGATTTGCTCGTCCATAAAGTCGCCCTAATCCGCCGTGCCTTCCTCGTACTCGGCCGACAGCGCCAGCCATTTTTCCTCGTGGCCGGCAAGCGTCTGAGTCAATTGCGAGCGCTCCTTGGCGAGGCGTGTCGCCGTCGAGGGATCCTTCTCGTAGACCGCCGGATTTGCCAATTCGTCCTCGATCCCGTCGATGCGCTTGCGGATGCGGTCCATCAGCGCTTCGGTCGCGCGGATCTCCTTGGCGACCGGCTCCATCGCATTGCGGCGCTGGGCAGCCTCGCGGCGGCGATCGGCCTTGGATGCCTTCTCCGCCTCACGCCGCTCCTTGCGGTCGCCGGCGACGCCGGTGACCTGCTGGCGATAGTCCCCGAGATCGCCGTCGTAAGGGTTCACCTGGCCGTCCTTGACCAGCCACAGCCGGTCGGCCGTCGCCTCGATCAGGTGCCGGTCGTGCGAGATCAGGATCACCGCTCCCGGAAAATCGTTGAGCGCATGGATCAGCGACTCGCGGCTGTCGATATCCAGATGGTTGGTAGGCTCGTCGAGGATGAAGAGGTTCGGTCCCTCGAACGCCGACAGCCCCATCAGCAGGCGCGCCTTCTCGCCGCCGGACAGATCCTTGGCCGGCGTGTTCATCTTTTCCGTCACCAGCCCGAACTGCGCGACCCGCGCTCGAACCTTCGATTCCGGCGCTTCCGGCATCAGCCGCCGGACATGCTCGTAGGCGTTCTCTTCGGGCCTCAGATCGTCGAGTTGGTGCTGGGCGAAGATCGCGACCTTCAGCCCCGGCGCGATCGTCATCGTGCCGGTTTCCGGCTTCAGGCGGCCGGCCAGAAGCTTGGCGAAGGTCGACTTGCCGTTGCCGTTGGCGCCGAGCAGCGCGATGCGGTCGTCGGCGTCGATCCGGAGCGTCATCTTCTTCAGGATCGGGCTGCCCGGCTGATAGCCGACATTGACATGGTCCAGCGCCACGATCGGCGAAGCCACCGTCTTCACCGGCTCGGGGAATGAAAACGGCCGTACCGTCTCGTTCACGACCGCCGAGATCGGCTTCATCTTTTCGAGCGCCTTTAGCCGCGACTGCGCCTGGCGCGCCTTGGAAGCCTTGGCGCGGAAGCGTTCGACGAATGATTCCATATGCTTGCGCGCCGCTTCCTGCTTGGCGCGGCTCTTCTCCTGCAACATCGCCTGCTCGGCATGCTGGCGCTCGAACTGATCGTAGGCGCCGCGCCAGAAGGTCAGCTTCTGCTTGTCGAGATGCACGATCGAGTTGACCGCGCGGTTGAGCAAATCGCGGTCATGCGAGATCAGCAGGACCGTGTGCGGGTACTTCGCGACATAAGTTTCGAGCCAGAGCGTGCCTTCGAGGTCGAGATAGTTGGTCGGCTCGTCGAGCAGCAGCAGGTCCGGCTCGGAAAACAGCACGGCCGCCAGCGCCACGCGCATGCGCCAGCCGCCCGAGAACGACGAAGCCGGCCGCTTCTGCGCCTCGGCATCGAAGCCAAGGCCCGCCAGAATTGTCGCCGCGCGAGCTTCAGCCGAATGCGCATCGATATCGGCCAGCCGCATGTGTATCTCGGCGATGCGGTGCGGGTCCGCCGTTGTCTGCTCCTCGGCCAGAAGCGCCGTGCGCTCGACGTCGGCCTTGAGCACGATTTCGATCAGCGGCTCCTCGGTGCCGGGCGCCTCCTGCGCAACCTGGCCGATGCGCGTGTTCCTCGGCAGGCTGACGGAGCCGGTCTCGGCCGCCATGTCTCCGGTGATCGCCTTGAACAGGGTGGTCTTGCCGGTTCCGTTGCGGCCGACGAGCCCCGCCTTCGTTCCTGCCGGCAGCGTCAGCGAGGCATGGTCGAGGAGCAGGCGTCCGGCGATACGGAGCGAAAGATCGTTGATTATAAGCATGGCGGCGTTTTGGCCGAGACCACAGCGGAAGGCAAGTCCCCGATATTGCGCCGCACCTTTTAGGGATCGGCGACCAAGCGTCGGAAGACGTCGGCCTCATCTTCTGCTTTTGATCTCGTGCCTAAGGCTTGTGCATTCACCAGCAGCCCATATATTCGCGCAGACATTCGGCTTCCGAACCAATTCCGCATTTTCCTCGACTAATCCCTCCCCGCGACGAGCCGCCCCTCCAACCGCCAACGCCATTCCCATGCAGCCAGTCATTTCCGTCTCGAATCTTTCCAAGACCTACGCGTCGGGATTCCAGGCGCTCAAGAACGTCGACCTGGAGATCACGCGCGGCGAGATATTCGCGCTTTTGGGGCCGAACGGCGCCGGCAAGACCACGCTGATCGGCATCATCTGCGGCATCGTCAATCCGACGGAAGGAACGGTGCTCGCCGATGGCTATGATATCATCTCCGATTACCGCCAGGCCCGTTCGCAGATCGGCCTCGTGCCGCAGGAACTGACGACGGACGCATTCGAGACGGTCTGGGCGACGGTCAGCTTCAGCCGCGGCCTGTTCGGCAAGAGGCCCGACCCGGCGCATGTCGAGCGCGTGCTGCGCGACCTGTCGCTGTGGGACAAGAAGGACAGCAAGATCATGACGCTCTCGGGCGGCATGAAACGCCGGGTGATGATAGCCAAGGCGCTGTCGCACGAGCCGCGTATCCTGTTCCTCGACGAGCCGACTGCCGGCGTCGACGTCGAATTGCGCCGCGACATGTGGAACGTCGTGCGCTCGCTGCGCGACACCGGCGTCACCATTATCCTGACCACGCACTATATCGAGGAGGCCGAGGAGATGGCCGACCGCATCGGCGTGATCCATCAGGGCGAGCTGATCCTCGTCGAGGACAAGGTCGAGCTGATGCGCAAACTTGGCAAGAAGCGGCTGACGCTGCAACTCCAGTATCCGCTGGCCGCCATACCGGAGAACCTGCGCTCGTACGGAATGGAACTCGCCGAAGACGGCCAGGAGCTGGTCTACACCTACGATACGCAGGGCGAGCGGACCGGCATCACCACGCTGCTGCAGGATCTGAGCGCGGCGGGAATACGCTTCAAGGACATCCAGACCGACCAGAGTTCGCTCGAGGAGATTTTCGTCGGCCTGGTGAGGGAACAGCCATGAACCTCCATGCGATCCGCGCGATCTACCTTTTCGAGATGGCGCGCACCTGGCGCACGCTGCTGCAGAGCATCGTTTCGCCGGTCATATCAACGTCGCTCTATTTCGTTGTCTTCGGCGCGGCGATCGGCTCGCGCATCCCCGAGATCGACGGCGTCAGCTACGGCGCGTTCATCGTGCCCGGGCTGATCATGCTGTCGCTGCTCACCCAGAGCATCTCCAACGCCTCGTTCGGAATCTACTTTCCGAAGTTCGTCGGCACGATCTATGAGATCCTCTCCGCGCCGGTGTCGTTCCTGGAGATCACCATCGCCTATGTCGGGGCGGCAGCGACCAAATCGGTCATCCTCGGCACGATCATACTGGCGACCGCGGCGCTTTTCGTGGATCTCACGATCGTGCATCCGTTCTGGATGATCCTGTTCCTTGTGCTTACGGCGGTCACCTTCAGCCTGTTCGGTTTCATCATCGGCATCTGGGCCGACGGCTTCGAGAAGCTGCAACTGGTGCCGCTCCTCATCGTCACGCCGCTGACCTTCCTCGGCGGCAGCTTCTATTCCATCAGCATGCTGCCGCCCTTCTGGCAGAACGTAACGCTGTTCAACCCGGTGCTCTACCTGGTCAGCGGCTTCCGCTGGAGCTTTTATGGCGCGGCCGATGTCAGCGTCGGCATCAGCCTCGGCATGACGCTCGCATTCCTCGCACTCTGTCTCGGCGTGGTCGCCTGGATCTTCAAGACCGGCTATCGGCTCAAAACCTGAGTCTACGAAGCGCGGCGAAAAAGCTCCTCGACCGCCGCGGCTATGCTCAGCAGGCGGCGATCATGGCCCCTGCGAGCGAACAGCATCAGGCCGGCCGGAAGGCTCATTTCAGGCATTGACAGCGAAATCGCGGTCAAGTCGAACTGGTTTGCAACCTGCGGATTGCGCAGCAGCAATCCGTCCGTGCGGTCATACAGGTCGTCATCCTCCAGCAGCGGCTGGATGGCCGGGGCGATCAGCGGCGTCGTTGGCAGAACCAGCACATCGATCGGGCGCAGCCGCCGGTCCATGGCGGCTGGCAG
>NZ_AHAM01000088.1 GCF_000236565.1 Mesorhizobium alhagi CCNWXJ12-2
TGAAATTCTGGGATGCCTGACGGATTGCTGCGACAACGACCCCGAACCGCCGCTCGCGAGCGCGCCCTCAACAGCGCTGTAGCGAGCGAGCGGCGGTTCGGGGTCGCTCGCTTGGACACGCGGCAGTAGGGGCGGTAGAAGCTGCCCTTGAACGCCAGAATATATTGGAGAGGGCCTAAAAACGGTCTCTATATAGGCACAGTTAAGTTGAGATTTGCCTATTTGACTCTGTAGTACTTTCTGCAGTGGGCCTGTTGTTTCGGATTTTTCCATTCCACGGGGCAGACATGGGTGTTTCCAAGCCACTCCCACCGGCCAGAATTCCGACTCCCGTTGCGAATGTTTTCCCATTCATGGTTGTCATAGAAAGTTATACTGCCACGCGCGAATTGAAAGTGCTTTAGAACCTTCTTCGTTTCAGCATCCGCGCCGATTACAGCCGTAATCGTCGCAACGCATAGAAACGCGAGCGTCATAAATTGTTTATTCATCATCTCAGGGAACTCCATGTTTTACGGACAAAGGCTATAGTTATAGCAGTTGGGATTGAACTCGCCATACAACACTCTTGCAAAAACATACTTCACATATTTTGTCGCAAATTGCAGAAAACGTATCTTTGCGCGAAGCTAACCTATCGCTCAACGGGATACGACACAGCCAAGTGCAGGGGTTTTGCACCTAGTGGTGAAAATCTGACGCTTGGTACCGCAGTGAGGCAGGCTACAATTCAACCCTAGTCTGATCGATGCTGTGCACCCAAGTCACCCGCGCCTCGCGATAGCGAAATACCGAGGAGCGCCCGGTCGGGGAAACCGCTCCACAAGACACCATCGAATCCGGCCAAATCCGCGTTATCGCGGACAAGTCGGCGGACAGTGCCTTCTATTTCAGCGGTGTCGTCGGCAAGAATGTAACAGTTCAAAAGCAGCAACCAGCGCTGGTCGAAGGCCCCTTTCCACATCGGTAGTTTTTTCGCCTTATCTCTTAAGGAGCGCGATAGCATCTCGGCAGTGGATGAAGTGATTTCAGATGCCGGGCCGCCGACCATGACTGACCAGCGTTCACCAGGCTCACCCGGTCGGAGGTTTCCGCCAGAAAACCGAAGGATGCTGCTGTCGCCGCAGGAGATATGTCTTCGAATCTGTTCTTCGGTTTCCTCTTTCCATTGTTTCGTCCGCACGGAACGCTTCCATGAACTGAACGGACCTGGTGCCTCAAGATAGAGGGTATAGCTTCGTCCGCGTATTCCGCCTGTCTTTATCCCCATGTCTTCGCCAAAGTTCCGAAGATACGCACTCACCGCCTCGGAAGAAGCGGTCCCCTTGTTGCCGATCTGTTGGACCGGTTGGTACGCTCGGGTGACCTCTACTCCCCAGCGCTTTTCTTGCTTCCAGCGAACGATGAGGTCCGGCGGTTCATCCCGATTGATCGTACACTCGAAATCGGATGCCCCGCTCTCCACAAGGTGGCTGTCCAAGAGTCCACGGGCAAACTCCTCATCTGACTTATTTCTCGGTAGTGACCCAGTTTGAAATCTTGGCATCAGCCGCGAACCATTCGGGCCGCGCCGATGCCCAAAAAGGCGAAAGCAACAAGTAATAGAACGGTCCATGTCCAAAGGGTTTTGTTCCGATCCTTTGTTACCGCGTAAACCAAGGAAGCAACAAAACCTGTCCCAACGAATACGGAACCACCCATTCCCAGCGTCACGCCCACCCATTCTTGAAAAGAAGTAGGAGCGCCGTTCATCGCGGTCTCCATGAGCGACGCCCAGACTATGCAGACGATCGCCAATCCAGCGATCCAAAAGCCAAATATCATTGAGACACCGTTTTCTTGTGACTACGATCACGGCACGAAGGCCCAGTGACCAGCGTCGTCGTTCAAACCGTTCGTGGCCACCATGAGTATTTGTTCGTGGCAATGTCTATCAGGTCCGTGACCATAGCGGAAGATTTGCCTGCTCACCGGTTTGGGACGCTGCGAGATGCGATTCTCGGGAGGAGCACTCTTCGAGCTCTCCGCAATAGCAGTTGCGAGCGGGCGTACGGCAAAAAACCACCCCGAGCGGTCTTCCGCGTCGGGTACCAAGCGTCAGATTTTCACCACTAGTCGCCCGTATCGCCCGCATTGCGGCCTTGTAGCTGAATCACGATCCACCTCGCTCAATAACGAAACGTAGATCACCGTAGGCAAGGCAGCAATGGGTACCACTCGGCTGCGAGTCAGTGGCGAGCCTTCAACAGATTGCGCCGAATTCCTGAGCGACGGGCCGGAGTCGCGAGGCTTCAGCACTTCGCGGAGGTGCGCCTTTTACGCCATCAGGAGTGCTCGTTGACCATTGCGTTGGGAGGAGATGGTATACGCGTATTTGGACGGTCCTTTCGGATGATCCCCGCGCCCTGATGGCCGCCGCAAACCCACCAGCAGCCGCCGTTTTCCTTCGAACTACAGTTAAAGGGTCTCTCCGATCCTGGTGGTCGGGGTTTTTCTTGGAAGCGCTACCTTTCAGAAATTTAACGGTTCGCGGGGCTTTCAAGTTATCCGCGCAATCCATGGGGCAAAAACTATTTTCGTAATCTGAGATTGCAACGACTCCCGGCACATGGTCTATGCAAATCCATTGCCGTTGCGGCATCTGGGGTGGGGGTCCCGATTTTGAATAGAATTGCGCCGGCGTTCGCATTGTCCTGCGGATCAGCCTTTTTTCTGTCGCTTGGCGCTTCCTATGCGCAAAATGTTCCGCCCGGTGCCGAGCCGGGGCGGATCGAGCAGCGATTCGAGGAGCCGCCGGCACCGCAGGCACGGGTACGTGTTCGCGAAGGCCTAGAGAGCACGATGCCCGCATCCGAAGCGGCGCAGATAACGCTTGAGCTTCGCGGCATCGAAATCGAGGGGTCGACCGTATATACCGACGACGAACTCCGAGAGTTGTATGCGGCGCTGTTGGGAAAGAAGGTGACGCTCCTTCAGGTTTTCGAAGTCGCCGCCAAGGTCACCGCCCGCTATGGCAATGATGGCTATCTCCTCTCCCGTGTCATTGTCCCGCCGCAGGAACTCAATCAGGCCGGGGCCGTTATCCGCCTTCAAGTCGTCGAGGGATACATTGACGAAGTGATCTGGCCAGGCGGCATCGATCGATACCGCAATTTCTTCGATAGCTATGCAGCCAAGATCACCGCAGAGCGTCCCATCCGCGCCGGTCATCTGGAGCGCTATCTGCTTCTGGCCAATGATCTGCCGGGCCTGACATTCAAGTCCACGCTTCGCGCGTCGGAGCGGAATCCGGGCGCATCAACGCTGGTCCTAGAGATGGAGACGAATCGCTATGACGCTTCTCTCTCGACAGATAATCATGGGACGGAGGCCAGCGGCCCGTATCAGGGGATCGTTTCTGGTCGCTTGAATAATGCGTTTGGCGCGCATGAGAGTCTGAGCGGCGGCTATGTGATCGCCGGCCCGTCCGAGGGAGATGACCCCGAATTGCACTATTTCTTTTTTGGCTACGATCAGGTTCTCAACAGCGAAGGCCTGACGTTTTCGTTTTCCGGAAATAAAAGCCGGGGTGATCCCGGCACTGCCCTTCTATCCGCGCTTGAATATCAGACACGGAGCCTCAACCTGACTACCGGTGTCTCCTATCCGTTCATTCGGACGCGATCTCAAAATCTCACCGGCACAGTTTTCTTTGATTACGAGGATTCTGAGGGACTGACATCAAGCGGCCTTGCAACCGAGGATCGGCTGCGCATTCTTCGCGCCGAACTCGCTTATGATTTTGCCGATCAATGGAGCGGGATCAATCAGGCGATCGTGAGCCTAAGCCAGGGTATCGACGGATTGGGAAGCACGTCAAACAACAATCCAAACGCCTCCCGCATGCCGGGCGTCGTGGATTTCTTCAAGACGACCTTATTCGTGTCCCGGCAACAACCACTTCCTAATCGCTTCAGTTCCTACGTGAGCCTGTTCGGGCAATTGGCCGCCGACCCGCTTTTGTCATCGCAGGAATGCGGCTATGGCGGGCGGCGGTTCGGCCGCGGCTTCGATGCGTCGATCGTCACCGGCGACCATTGCGTTCTCCTCAATGGCGAATTGCGGTACGACCTGCAGGTACCCGCCTCACTGGACGCTGTCCTCGATCACGCACAGACATACATGTTCGCCGACTACGGGCGCATCTGGAACATCGATGCTCCGGCCGGGACAGCTGACTCCGACGATGGCGCGGCTGCCGGAGTGGGCCTGCGCTTCGGGACGAAAAAGCTGAGCGCCGATATTGCCGTATCACGAACGTTGGAAGATCCAGAAAGCGTCCCCGATCAATCCGATTGGCGAGGCTGGTTCAAGGTATCCGCGACATTTTAGGGGTGGCTTCATGAAAGTGTTGCGAACAGGTCAACGGCTATACGCCACGACAGCGTTGACGTCGGCGCTCGGCCTTTCTGTCGCGTTGATCGGCGGCGCCCACGCAAACCCGCTTGACGGCAAGGTGGTCGCCGGAAGCGCGACTATTTCTACGCCGAATCCGGCCACGGTTCAGATCGATCAGGCGTCGCAGAACGCGGTCATCAACTGGCAAAGCTTCAATATCGAACAAGGTGAGACGACCCGCTTCGTCCAGCCGAACGCCAATGCGTGGACCTTGAACCGCGTCACCGGTGATATGGAGCCATCCCGCATCCTCGGCACGCTTGAGGCAAACGGCAACGTCGCCATCATCAATCCGGACGGCATCCTGTTCGGTGAAGGTTCGCGTGTGGACGTGAACGGCTTGATCGCCACCACGCATGACATCTCGAACGACGATTTCATGGCAGGCCGCTTCAATTTCACCCAATCGGGAAACCCCGGAGCGTCCGTGGTGAATGAGGGCGAGATTTCAATCGGGGACTATGGGCTCGGCGCGTTTGTCGCGCCCGGCGTCCGAAATTCAGGCGTGATCACCGCCAAAATGGGTTCCATTTCGCTTGCCTCCGGTAATGCGTTCACGCTTGATCTCTATGGCGACGACCTGATCCATCTGGTGGTCGGCGACGAGATCGTCGGCGAGGTCATCGATGTCGCAACCGGAGCGCCCGTTGCCGATCTCGTTAAGAACGAGGGGCGCATTTCGGCCGACGGCGGGACGGTCGCGCTCAAGGCCGCAACGGCGCGCCGCGCGGTCAATTCCGTCATCAACAATACCGGGGTGATTGAAGCTAACTCAGCCGGGGTCAGAAACGGCAAGATCATTCTCGGAGCGCAGACGGCAGGCACGAAGACCGCATCCGCCCCGGTGCAGCGTGTCCGCGTTTCCGGCACGCTGTCTGCAACAAACATTCCGATCCCGACCTGGCGTCCCGATATCGAAGGCACTGGCGGCAACATCGAAATCACCGGCGAGATGATCGAGGTCGCAGGCGCGGCGATCGACGCCAGCGGCGCGGGTGGCGGCGGCACGATTCTGATCGGCGGCGACTACCTTGGGGGCAACGCCAGCGATGAGGTGATGGCGGAGTATGGGATCCAACGCGAAGCGTCCACGATCCCCACAGCATCCTACGTGTCGCTCGATGCAGGCACGACAATCAATGCCGATGCGACCGTAGAGGGCAACGGCGGCAAGGTGGTGGTGTGGTCGGATGAAGCGACGGTGACGGCTGCGAAGATCACGGCGCGAGGCGGTTCCTTGGCGGGCGACGGCGGTTTTATCGAAACGTCGGGAAAGACGCTTAAAGTTCGAGCGAGTGCGGACGCCTCTGCGGCTCATGGAAACGCGGGGACGTGGCTGCTTGATCCGAAGGACTTATCCATAGGAGACTTCGGTCCAGGCGACACGATCTCCTCAGAGACTATCGAAGCAAGCTTGAATGCTGGCAGTAACGTCTCATTGAGGGCTGACAATATCTATGCGCTTCTCGTCACTATTAACAAAACTTCTGGTGGCAACTCGACACTCTCTATTCTCGCTGACTTTGTCCAAATTGGGTATGCGCACATCTCAAGCTCCCGTGCGAAGCTAAATGTATTAGTCATCGCAGACTTTCTTGATTTCGTAAACTCGTCGTTGGATACCAACGGCGGATATGTTCTTGCAAACGCACAGACGAACCTGCAAGGATCGCGCATCGACACAAGCGGCGGGAGCATGACGGTGCGAGATACTCTGCCGATCGCGTCTCACTTTGGATCCTTTGACGGCATTCAAGTTGTCGATACAGACATCGTAACAGGAGGTGGCGACCTCAGCCTAGAGTCAAAAAACTCGAACATCTGGTTCAGCAATTCGGACATTGACACAAGACGCGGCAGCATTGCTGCAACGGCCGGCACTCGAATTACGGCCGATGACAGCAGATTGCGGACTGCGGGCGGCGATGTGTCGTTGAGATCGCGCGGAACTCGCCTCTCTGGTGGTCACAGCACCCTATCCTACCTCGATCTTTTCGGAACGAATATCGAGACCAATGGCGGCGATGTTGACCTGCGTTCCAATACCGACGTGTACCTCACCGGATTGAACGGTGGGCATGGAGGTGTCAATGCGGGCGGTGGCAACGTCGATGTAGAGGCAAAAAACGCCATCATTCTCGGCGCGACCACTGCACCGATACGTGGCCATGATGTCTCGCTGGAAGCCGGACACTTCATCAGTGGTTCGCTCTCCTCCCGCTTCACGAAACCCGACGTAGTGGTGAGCGGAAACCTCGATGTCGAGAGCTTCGGATTTGGTTTCTCCGCGAGGGGAACGGCAAACAGCACATTCAGCGGCACGTGGATCGACAGCGCCGCCTCTCGAAGCATATACGGCATCATGACCCTTGACGGCTTTGGCAAGACGGTCCTGAAAAACGCTCTTGTGAACGGCCAGGTGGACGCACGAATCGAATATACCAATGGCAACTTTATTGGCACAGTGGTCCGTGGTGACGGGTTCCATTTTAAGGAAACAGGATTCAAACGGCTTGAGGAACGCACGGGCATTGTGAATACAAAAGGCATATCGACCTCATCCGATGTGCGGCTCGATTTCGGCAACAAAGGACTTTTCTTCGAGGACAAGCCTTTCGAGACCGATGGAGTCATCAACCTGGTGAATGTTGGGGCGGCCAACGGCAAGCGACCTGATCCGACCACCTTTCCTAAAGTAGGGTCCGGGCAGATTTTTTTGAACGGAGTTCTGGTTGGACTTCCGCCAATCCCGCAGGTAATTTTTAATCCAGGCATATCCGTGCAGGATATCATTGATCGGTATGCTGATCCGGACGCGCCCCAGTGCATGTTAGAGGCACTTCAGTGCGTGGCTACAGACGTGACGTTTGAGAGCAATTTGACGGGAAGTCCTGTAACCGGAATTGTAGCTCCCCTAGCAGGAACCCCCAATCAGGCAGGAAGATCGTTCTCGAAGTTAGTCCCCATGAAGGAGAGCGATGGGACGCAGAACATCACTTGGGGGTATGACACTACTCGCCCAGTTGGAACGAGGATTGTGCCGACGGCTGGCAAGACGCACTTCGAACCTATCGACGAGATGAAATTGGTTATCGGTGGAGAAGAAAAGACTCTTAGCGCCTACGCAAACATTCGCGATGACGGTACGAAGGATGCGTTGGACGGCCCATTCCAATGCACTGCTTTGATCGCGGATTATCTCTCAGTAATGGGTTTCAAGAATGCGCCGCGCGCCATTCCCAACGGAAAGAATGTTGCGAGTACACTTGGAACAGGGAAAAACGCCGAGTATTTTCAATACTCATCAACCGGCGCAATCGCTCCTACGGTCGGGACAATCGTTTCAATGGATGCAGGCGCAGGTGGGGTGGCTGACAACGTTGGCCATGTGGCAATTGTGAAGGGTGTCGAGCCGGTCGGGACAGATAAGATCGTCGTCACTTTGATCGAACAAAATGCAACGGTTAACGGCGAAGCAGGCTTCGCCGTGAATAGAAAGATCACGTTTACCCGAGACAGCAACGGTAAGTGGTCAGCCGAACACAAATTCGGGTCGTACTCCTATAATGTCTTGAATTGGGTCACCCCGGTTCGATTGCCGTAGATCAAAAGACGGCTACGGCATGAGTATTGAATCTACTAAGTATATGGCAGCATCCATGCCAAGATATGCAGGGTCTTGAACATCCACTATCGCCCAGCCGTCCAAGGTAATTTGGCCATCCCTCGCGCGATAAACATGAAGTTGCTCTCCGTAAACGGTGCTCACCTCAACTCCAGTTTGCAGTTGGTCAGGTGGGTAAATTCTTAAGGAGAGGTGGTTACTTATAATTACGTCCATTTTTTCCGAGTCTTCTACCATCTCGCCAACCGATAACTCTAACTCTGCGGCCAAATCTCGAAAAGCGCGATCGGTCGGAAGGAAAATTGTTAGAGTATCGGGTAGATCATGTGTCTTGTCATAAGCGGCAAATATGCTCGCAAATATCCTGCTCTCCCGAATCTCCGACAGCCTTGAAGATATCGTCGGCGCGGGTTGATCTTGGACGTACGAATCCCCGAAAGACTGATCGCTGAGCATCTCCGAAACAAGCTTATATATTCCAAGATTATCATGAGGGTGGTATTCGAATTTCCAAAAAGTATATAATAATATGAAAGCAACCGAAGCAGAGCCTAAAATTATGGTCGATGTTGATCGTAATTTATTCATAGAGCATTATAATATCATCTTTATATTCGTTCATCCTGCCAAGATGAGGATGGGCCTTTCGCGGGACGCGTATGTTAGCTAATCTGAAGGGGCAGTTCACCAGCCCTTATCCAGTCGGCTCTGAGCAAATTTGTTAAGGGTTTTGCCGGTTTGAAATGCCGTCCGAACAGCGGGCAACAGCGAAACAGCAGATAGGTGTTGCCTCCCGGTGAAATCTCAAGCGCCAATTTGATCATATTGGCCATCGCTCGCTCGCTTGTCGTCACATTCAGCACCAGAAGCGGCGCGGTCAACTTCAGGTGATCCTTGTAAAGCCCACCCCCCACATACTGGCGGTATTGAAGGAAATTGCGCAGATGGCTTTTGCGATTGAACGTCTGCGTTCGCGAGGGTTCGGTGCTGCGATCTGCTTCAACGACGAAAAAGCGAAAGAAGCTCGTTCCATCCTTCTTGTATTCCAGGCCAAACAGAGCGTCTGGAATGAGGTCTTTGATCTCGGTCTTTCCGTTCGCAGGATTCAAGCAGGGTACCGGATATCGCAAACTACTGGCTCCCGCCCGCTTCAAGATCACATGCTGCGGGATAAAAGTGAGATTCGGGTCGTTGAGTGTCGCGAGTTCGATCGACGCGGTGATGCACGAGACCATGTATCGGTGCGTCCACGGGCCGCTACCCTGCGCACTGTCGTGCCACAAGCCGTTCTCACGAAGCGCCGCCTCTGAGGCATCGGCGAGGTCGTAGACCAGATCCTGATAGCGCGCATCGAAGGTCCGGAATTGCTGCCATGGACGGCAAAGGTACGCTCCGCCATGACGTGTCCGGCTCTCATTGAAGAGATCAGTCAGCCGGTCGCGGGCGCGCTTCTCATTGCGGGCGATACTCTCGGAGAACGCGTGCAGATAGGTCGATGAGAGCGGACCATGCTGGTGGATTTTCTGAAACCAGAGGAGATCGCGTTCCTGCGGCGTGACGCGCTTGTCGGTCGAGTGCGGCCGGTCGCGTCGGCGGCGATGGAGGGTGTCATGGGTTTTCTGATCGACCACTTAATGCAATCCACAATGCGCCGCGTCACCATTCCGGCGACGCGGCGGTGTTGGGAGAATCGGAATCGTTCGCTGGCGGCTTTTTCGGGCTCTCCTTTCTTTCCGTCGCATTTTGGTTACGCGAAGTGTTCGCGGCAGGCGGCCCGACGACATCGCGCTTCACCGCACCATCAAGATCGGAATAGTGAACTGCGCATTTGGTGCGCATGGCGCTTTGTAGTGTGCGGCGCTCTTCATGCGTCATGCGCGGCATATCTTCCATCCGGCCAAACGGGAACCGCAGCGGCAGCGCCGATTTGGTGACACCGCGCACATAGGCCGCGAAAGAACCCTTGCTCTGCGCTTCAATCAGCCCCGGCTCACACCCCATCATCGGCGCAAGTGCTCGGGCATCCTTGTTGGAAACGCCGCCTGCAAATTTGACGGATGTATTCGAGGCAAACGCTTCCTGGAGCTTCGGGTCGAGCTGTCCAAGATATTGATGAGCGAGCACCATTCCGATCTTGAACTTGCGCGCCTGGGAAAGAATCAGGCCGACATTGCGGTCAAAATAGTCGGCAGCCTCATCGATGTAGACGAAGGTCGGCATCCTCTTGTGCTCGGGCAAGACCGCCCGTTCCTGCGCAGCCTGTGCGATAAGGGCAATGAAAAAACGACCGAATATTTCGGTGCCGGATTCCTTCAACAGATCCTTTGCCGTGTTGATCAGGATGACCTTGCCGCTGTTCATCTCGGAATAAAGATCGAGCTTGGAACGCGGATGCGAGAACATCCGCTCGAACGTCTGGTTCTCCAGAATGCCCCACAAACGGCGCAGCACCTGTTTTCTCGTCTGATCGAATTCCTTGGACGTGAATTCAGTTTCGAAGAACTGCCGAGCTGTACCCGTCAATGTGGCGATGTTTTCGGCAAAGCGGATGTGGCTGCCTGGCTCCATGAGTTCGCGGAGCGTGTGGATCGTGGCGCCCGGAATGTGCAGCATCAGCCTCGTGACGTAACGGAAGATTACATTCTGCTTCTGTGTCATCTCGGCCGAAAGAAGCGAGCCGAGCACGAAGTCATAGAGTTCCAGAATAGAGTTGGTCAGCCGTTCGCGGTCAAGTTGCGAGTATTTGTCGAGCCGTTCCAGGCCCACGTCGAACAGGTTGAGCGAGACAGGGTATTCGACGTCGGTTGGGTCGATGATGCAGATGCGGTCGTGCAATGGCCCGCCCGGCGCAAAGAGTTTCAGGTTGGAGATGGTATTGATGAGGTCGCCCTGGCTGTCGAGCACAACGACGGAAGCTTCGCCTCTTTCGACGGCAGTGAGGTCGTTTGCGATGAGATATTGAAGGGTCTGGGTCTTGCCATGGCCGGTGCCGGCAACGATGTGTTGATGCTCAAAGCGGGCGTTCTGTGGGATCGTGAAATCGACCGCGCCCTTGAACAGGTGCCGCAGCGGCGTGCCGCGAAGATACGTCTCGACCAGTTCCTGCCGATCGCGGATATCTGATTTTGAGGGCAGTTTAAGCGCACGGGAAAAATTCTTCGGGTCTGCCGGATTGCCGCCGGAAGCGGCGATCAGGTTCGCCTCAAGGCGTGTGCGGTGACGCTTGAACAGATCGGTGTGTTCAATCGCATCATCGAAAAAGCCAGTGATGATGGATTCGACAGCGCCACCGACATCAGGCAGCATATCAAGCTTCGATGTCTCCACGGTGATGCCGCCGCGTCCATTCTGGCGTACTGTCTGAGCCGGCAGAGCCTGCGCGACGCTCGCGGTGCAGGCAAACAGCACATCCTGGATGCGCTCGCGCGTGGCTGCAAAATTTTCCAGCAGCGCCTTCTGCGCGATGAGCCGATCCTTGAGTTCCCACCAGTCTGCGACGGACCGCCGTTCTGACCAGTCGATCTGCGGCAAGACGAACATGTCCTCGTAATCGAACATTGCCCGTGCGAGCGCGGCAAGCTCCTCTTGCGCAGACTCTGCCGGCTCCTCGAATCGCGACAGCACGTCGTTGGCGATCGCGAGCGCCAACGTGTCCCTGCTTCCTTCGCGGTCGAGATCGTGTGCGGCGAACATTCGTTCGACGCGAGCGTGAAGCTCGCGCACGACGGGTTCATCGCGTTGACGAAACAAACCGTAGACGAAGGCGTGGAGCCGCGGACCGAGATGCAGCATCTACTGCCTCCGAACGATCAGTTCCTTGGCGTCCTCCCTTGCGAGAACCGGGATCGGCACGGTTTCGGTGCCGCCCCAATGCTTGGCGCTTTCCATGACCTGACGCAAATAGGCGGTAATGTTGCCAAGCCAGGCTTCCTTGCGTGCAAGCTCAACGACGCTGTCGCACGAGAAATAGCGGCCATGCATGAGGTCGCGGACGAAGACCGTGTCTCGCTTCCTGTCGTAATAGAAATACCCGGCGCCTGCGCCAGCAAAGAGCGCCAAAAACATCGCGGCCGACAAACCGACCGCTGCATTGACAAGGACAACGACGGCAAGAAAGCCTGCCGCCCCGACATAGGCCGATTTGCGCATGAGTTCGGGTTGAAAAGCATCGATCAAGACCGCCTTATCGAAGGCGTAGCGACGAATGATTTCCTCCTCCTGCTCTTCGAGCTCGATCTTGCCCCAGAGCTTGAATTTTACCGTGCCGGTAGTGCCAGACGACTGTTCGCGTTTGAATAAGAGCTTCAACGCATCCCCCTCCCCGATACATTGCAGCATTGAAGCGGGTAGAGGGCTGTGGCGTCAAGGATACTTATGCAATTTGCCGCGCAGTCGTCGGTCTTGCACAACTGCGCTTCTGATGTTGTTGGCAGAAGAAGCCGATGAAGTCACAGAAATCGTCCGCCGATAATTGCGACGCCGTGTGTCGGGGCGTTGCCCTATGTGTGCGGATAGATTTCATCGCATGATGGGGATAGAGGCGGCACATACCTTCCTCCTCTTCACTGGCTGCGCAGCGCGGAAATTTTCAGTTGATTGTGTACTCCCGCCAGGGGATTCTGTGCATGGCCACCGACGACATGAACCGCGCTATGTCAGGTCGCCCATAGAATGTCGGGCGACCATGACCGTCTTGCGCCATCAGGACAACGGGCACACGGAAGACAGGCGTAAAGCTCTGGATGGCGTTTGCAGCCTCCGAGCGATTCTGGACGACGTGAGGTTTGACCACGACGATAGCGAAGGTCTGGCCTTGTACGCGAATGACAGCACCTTGAACGCGCATTGTTTCTCCCTTCCTACGCGGCCATCTTGGAGCTGCGGTTGTTTATCCAGTCCCAAGCCTCTTGTGGAAGCCAGCCCTGGTAGTCACGGGTCACCCCAATCACGAGGAAGAAGTCGTTCTTGTCCGCGTGGGGCTCGAGCCGATTCCAGATGCCTTGTGCGGTCAAGGACGTATCGACTAGCCACGTGGAGCCCAGATGGTGCCAACAGGCACCGCAGCCTTTGATGGCTGAATAGAGCGCATCGTAATTTTGACCCGGACGCTTTAGGTCGTAGTTGATTGCGTAAATCACGTGGGGCCTCCACAAGGCTTTCGTTGATGAGAGGGGCGAGGCGGGGAGTGTCCCCGCCCCGCCATTGTGCCACGCGCCCTACTTCTTGTTCGGACGTTGCGTGAGAGCCGAAGCCGCCGCAGTCTTGGCCGCTTTGCTCGAATTGGGGTTGCTGAGCACCTTCGCGGCTGCCGAAGCAGCCTTCGCGCTCGTAACTTCCTTGTTCGCCATTATGAATCACCTCCTTTCCATCTCTGATGGGATTGCATTGTCACCGCTTACTGCAGGCGGCATTTGACTTCTTCTATGAGGGCTGGCGACCTCGCGACCTCGAACGAGAGGTTATCCAGGAGCGCCCCATCATCGTGATGGTCGGTTCCACGTCCGTCTCGGGATCGCGGACGTTCTGCAATTTCTGAGCAATGCCGTCTCGAACCTGTTCGAACATTGCCCGCTCCAGCTGGTTGGCAATGTCGCTCGGCCGCACAGTCCGGCGATTTATCTTGAACTCAACCTTGATCATGCTCCCCTCCCCTTTTGTCGCTAATCCGGAAGTCGCTATTGACCCCGAGTCGTCATTGAGGATAGAAACTATACGGGCATCAAAACGCTGTCAATATAGTTTCTATCCCCAAGAACGGGAGGTTCTAGCGAATGAGTGATAAGGCGCCAAGGCTGCGATGGGGCATCGAGCAACGACTGGAATTCATTGAATTCCGGTTGTTCTGGGAAGGTGGGGTGAATCGGTCAGATATCACCGATTTTTTCAGCGTGTCGGTCCCACAGGCATCGAAAGACCTGACCCACTACCAGGGGATCGCGCCCGGCAACGTGCGTTACGACAAGAGTCTGAAGCGGTACTTTGCGAGCGGAACCTTCAACCCGAAGTTCCTACAGCCCGACGCCGCGAGGTACCTTACGCAACTGAATTCCATCGCACGCGGCGTGCTGACCGCTGGCGAGACTTGGCTATCGCAGGTGCCAGATTTTTCGGCCGTCCCACTTCCGCGCCGCATCATGGACCCCGCCATTCTCAGGCGGGTACTTGCTTCCGTGCGGGCAGGTCGCGCTTTGGAGATACGGTATCAGTCTTTGAACGCTGAAAAGCCAAAACCGCACTGGCGATGGATCTCTCCTCATGCTTTCGGTTTCGACGGCATGCGCTGGCACACCCGCGCGTTCTGTCACGATGACAAGAAGTTCAAAGATTTTCTCCTACCGCGCATTCTCGAAGTGAAGGGCGAAGGCCCTCCGGCAGCAAAGTCAAACAAGGACCACGCTTGGCACGAGACAACGAAGGTCGCATTAAAGCCGCACCCCAAGCTCTCGGCTGATCAGCAGAAGGTCATTGCGTCCGACTTCGGCATGAAAAATGGCGTGCTGCACGTCGAAGTGAAGCTCGCCATGCTTTTCTATTTCTTGAAGAGAATGGGGCTCGATTTCAAGGAAGAGGAGAAGGACCCGCAACAACAGCATATCGTGATGGCGGACCCTGATTCGGTGCACGCGTCCTTGGCACGCGCCAGACAGCAATTTTAGCGTGAGATTTCAAGAATGAACGACAAGCCCATGATCATTTATGGCCCGAGCAATCCGCATCCTCTGTCGCAGATGCGGACAGAACTCGTGTGGGAAGGTAAGTACGATGAGTTCGGCAACAGGCGCGAAGTAAACGCGGCCAGCGTCACCATGCCCCTACAGCTCATCGAAACGATCGACGAACCGCGATCGCGCACTGTCGCACAAGGAGTGCTCTTCGATGAAGCCAAGTCTCACAGGGACGACTTTAGGAACAGGTTGGTTTGGGGGGACAACAAAGCCGTAATGGCGTCCCTACTGGAGGAATTCAAAGGCCGAATTGACCTCGTTTATATCGACCCACCTTTCGACGTCGGGGCGGATTTCTCAATGAAAGTTCCTATTGGCGATGAGAAGGATAAAACGTCCAAGGACCCGTCTATCCTGGAAGTTGTCGCGTACCGTGATATCTGGGGACTTGGAACAAATTCGTACGCAAGCATGCTGTTTGATAGGATTACGCTTGCTAAAGAGCTTCTGTCAGAATCTGGGAGCTTCTTCCTTCATTGCGATTGGCGTGTGAACTCACTTCTTAGAGCCATCTGCAATGAAGTATTTGGAGACGCGTACTTTAGGAACGAGATTATTTGGCACTACGAAAACAAGCTAGGCACCGGCTGGGAAGCGAAGACGTTCGATAGCCGTCACGACACCATAATTGTGTACTCACGAACAAGGGCCTACATCCACAATACGATCAGTGAGCCGGTCAAAAACAGAAAACAACAGCCGGTGACCCAGAAAATTGCCGGCAAGCGCGTTTGGCTGACGAATGAGGATGGGACGCTCCGGTATGAGGAGGGCAAAGAGGACCGCCCCATCGGCGACGTGTGGAACATCCCAATCATTAACCCGGTCGCGACCGAACGCTTGGACTATCCGACGCAGAAACCCCTAGCTCTCTTACAGCGGGTGATCGAGGGTTCGAGCTCCCAAGACAGTATCGTAGCGGACTTTTTCTGTGGTTCGGGGACCACTTTGGAGGCGGCGGAACGTCTTGGGCGACGCTGGATAGGGTGTGACCTTGGGCGGTTCTCAGTCCACACCTCTCGAAAGCGCCTAATTCAGGTCCAGCGTGAGCTTCATGAGGGTAATGCGCTTTACCGTTCATTTGATGTCTACAATCTTGGACGCTACGAGCGGCAATGGTGGCAGAAGGAGGCGCTTAAGGGTGCGGAAGAGGAGCACCGCGCTGTCGTTCTAAAGTTTTTCCGCGCCGAACCTCTTCAGAATGTTCCATCGCCTCTAATTCATGGCCGCAAAGCAACGGCCTTTGTGCACGTTGACGGTATCGACAGCATCTTCTCACGGGAAGAGGCCAAGACGATTGCTCATGCCGTCAAGGCCGCGGGTGGCAAACAGGTCCATTGTCTGGCCTGGGATTTCGAAATGGACATCCGGCAGGCGATCGCAGGTATCGAGATCGAACTCGATGTAAAGATCAGGCTTCACCGAATCCCCCGTGAGATCATGGAAAAGAATCGAACTGAGGTACCGCCCTTCTTCGAGGTGGCGCTCTTGGAGGCGGAACCGGTCATCCGCAAAGGCGCAAAAGGCCAGACGGTCGAGATCAAGCTCAATAACTTCTTGCCGAGCCTCACCGAGGTTCCGTCTAGGGAACTTGAAGCCTTGCAGGAACGTGCTGTGCAGAGCGGCTTCGATTTCATTGACTTCTGGGCCATCGACTTCGATTGGATGCCGGGCAAACCCTTCAATCACCATTGGCAGGACTATCGTACTCGAAAGGACCGTACACTTAGGACCGTGAGTGACGCGGAGTTCGCTTACGCCAACCCCGGCCATTATACTGCCTGCATCAAAGTTGTGGATGTGTTCGGCTGTGACACCAGCATCACTGTGGAGGTTGAGATATGAGTGAGACCGCCGTGACGGACGGTATCGCCATCAATGCGGCGGCGCTCGAACCACTCTTCGCGCCGTGGGAAGAGCCGAACAAACATCGTGTCCGGGCGCAGAAGGGCTTGCCGCCCGAGATCAAGACCTACCGGCGGCAGTCGCCAATTCGCATGGTCAACCCGCTTCGTGCCGCTGTGAAGGAGTGGCGGGAACTCAATTATTTCGGAGCTAGCGACACGACGCGGGAACTCATGGCACACTGGTTCGAGAGGCCGCACCGGCTGATCGGCGGAAACGGTGAGGAAATCGACTTTCGCTACTATTTTTGCCAGCGCGAAGCTATCGAGACCCTCATCTATCTAATCGAGGTGCGCGGGATGCACTCCTTGTCGTCCCTCATCTTCGAGTTTGGCGGGCCAAACGCTGAAACTGAAGCTCTTGGCATCAAGCCCGAAGACGACGAATGGGCGCGGTACGCCTTCAAGCTGGCGACCGGCGCGGGTAAGACCAAGTGTATGAGCCTTGCCATTGTATGGAGCTACTTCCACGCGCTTCGTGAAAGCGGCTCCGAGATGGCGAAGCATTTCGTTGTCATCGCCCCGAATCTGACTGTCTTCGAACGCCTGAAGGAGGACTTCAGGCCTGAAGGCGGCGGCCCTGACATTTTCATGACCGACCCGCTCATTCCGACGGAATGGCGCGGTGACTGGAATTTCTCTGTGGTCCTTCAGGATGAGGCCAGCGGCGCTAGCACTGGCGGCGCACTGTATCTTACCAACATTCATAGGCTCTTTGAGTCGCGCAGCGGCAGCCGATCAGAGGTCGAGACATACGATTGGGCCGGCCCATCCGTCTCAAAGTCGAAAGCGCTTGACACTGGTGCCGATCTTCGCGACCGCATCACGTCACACCGGCGCCTGATGGTCCTGAACGACGAGGCCCATCACGTATGGGACCCCGGTTCAGCCTGGCACGGGGCGATCCGCTGGATTCACGAGACCATTAGGAAGCGTTCGGGTAGTGGGCTCGCCGCGCAACTCGACTTCTCTGCCACGCCCAAAGACAACAAGGGCCGTATCTTTCCCAATGTTGTCTGCGACACGCCACTCGGCGAGGCCGTCGATGCGGGGATTGTAAAGACTCCCGTAATCGGGCGGACGAAGGAACTGGTTGAACAGGCGCATGACGACGCGGCCTATCGCTACGAGGCGCACTTGCGTCTCGGTTATGAGCGTTGGAAACGCAGCCGGACTGAATGGGAAAAGAGTGGGAGAAAGCCGCTGCTGTTCGTCATGTGCACCGACACAGAAGCGGCCGACCAGATCACCCGTCGCCTCAACGCTGACGGTGTGTTCGCGGACCTCAATGGTAAGACGATAAATCTTCACACGAACCTGAAGGGGTCAGTAAAGAAGCGGAACATCGGCGGGCAGACCATCGAGGTCTTCGAAGAGAACGAAAAGGATATCAGCGACGACGACCTGAAGGCGATCCGGCGCATTAGCCGCGAACTTGATCGATCCGACGGCCCATATTCATGCATTGTGTCCGTGCTAATGCTGCGGGAAGGTTGGGACGTTCGCAATGTCACGACCATCGTTCCTCTTCGTCCCTATAGCTCGAAGGCGAATATCCTTCCCGAGCAGACGCTTGGACGCGGCCTTCGACGCATGACGCCGCCAGGCCAGGCAAACGAGCTTGTCACTGTCGTTGAGCATCCCGCGTTCTCGAGCCTCTACGAGCAGGAACTGGAACAAGAAGGCCTACCTATCGAAGTGCTGGACACCGAAAAGGTGCCCGCAACGACAGTTACAATTTTTCCGGATGACAACAAGGATTTGGCGGCCCTCGACATCGTGCTGCCCGTACTATCGGCGGCACACGAGATTCAGCCCAAGCTAGAAGGGTTGGCGATCGGGGATGTCAAAACGGCTTTCAAGCCCTACGCACAGCTTCCCCTCGGAACAAAGGGCGACGTGGATGTGAAGTACGAAGGTCGCCACCTCATTACCAATGAGGTGGTCGAGGAAATGAACATCAGGCTGCCACTGCTTCAGAACGGCCTCACCGCGATTTCCTTCTACGTCCGCGAACTAGAAGCTGCTTGCAAAGTACAATCAACTCACACGGTCCTCGCGCCGCTGCTTCAAACGTTCCTCTCTGAAATTCTCTTCAACGAAAAGGTGTCGCTGGTCGATAAGCGGCTCACAGGGCGGCTCGCCGATCAGGATGTACGGGAACACATCCGTGCTGTGTTCATCCCCTTGATTCGAGCCCGCACGGTCAAGACAGAAAAGAGGAAGGTGCAAGGAACAGGAGCGCAGCTTCGAAATTGGAAGCCCTATCAAGCGACACTTTCTGAGCGGAAGCCGGTCGAGAAGGCGAGAAACACTCTCTTCAATCTGGTGCCCTGCGATCAATCACTCGAAGTGGCGATGACCTCATTTCTCGACAACAGCGCAGACGTGAAGGCATTTGCCAAGAACGCAGGCCCGCAGGCGCTTCGGATTGACTACCTTACAGCTGAGCAACGCTTGGCGTTTTACCGTCCGGACTTTTTTATCCGCATGGACATCGGCGAATATGCGCTCCTGGAAACCAAAGGCCGACAAGACAGCGACGTGCCGAGAAAGGCCGCCGCTGCCATCGAGTGGTGCAAGGCAGCGTCCAAAGGTGACGTAAAATGGCAGTACGTCTTTTCACCTCAAAATGTCATGGAGCGGCTGACTGGCAATCGTTTTGGTGATCTAGCCCGCGCGTGTGTTCCTGCCCTTCAAAATCTTTTGAGCGAGACAACTTCGCAGCCCGAGCTGCCACTATTTGGTGGTCGATCTGAAGATGACGCAGAGCAGTTTTTCGGAAAAGGGGTTTTCGATAGCCTTCCTGTCAGGGCCAGGAAGGCCGCAACGGACGCCTTGGAGCTTTATCGGTTCTTTGAGAAAAAGACCGACGCGCCAAACTTTGCCCCAGTTTTTAGCGCCCTTCTTGGGCCATATGACGAGGCTTGCAAGACGGTTATTATCAAGCGCCTACGGCCAAAAATGCCCGCAACGGCTGTTGAGCAGCGTGACTGGTTTGAGCCCTATATGGGTAACGCCGACAAGAAGAATCTGAAGCATTATGAGGGGATGGCTAAGAACCTGAAGCGTGGACTCGTGTACGGGAATCCGCATTCAGTCATTGGCTTGCTGCGGTCTTGTCTGGACTTCGCCCTCAACGATAAAGCCAAGATAGACGGGGTTTTTGAGGCCGTGACCGAGGTCTTCGATTTCGAGGGGGCGGGCGCGTTTCTCAACCAGGTCACAGCAGTGAACGACTTCCGCAACACCTACGTGGCTCATGCCGAAAAAGAACTTAGGGACGCCGCAATAGCGCAGGAGAACCTGAGAACGTGGATGGCTACCTTGGCTTCAATTGTCGCCAAGTGACGGACAGCGATCATCGACTAGTTGGCGATCAGTTTCAACTCGCATGGGAATACAGGCGGCACACTCGTATGCGCAGGATCGAGATAGATTATGGCGCTGATCGCGTACAAAAAAAGCCCCCGGTTTGGATGCCGGGGGCCGCTCCTGATCAATTGTCAGGAGTGTCGGTGAGTGATCGGCTGTCAATGCGTTCCTGAAGCCATGTCCGTACTTCATCGAGTATCCAGCACACCCGGCATGGGCCGAGAGTTACCCGCAAGGGGAACTGTTTGGCCTGTTCAAGGCGGCCGATATGCTGTCTGGAATACGGAACGATGGTTTTCAGTTCTCTCCAGCTTATGCACCTCATCGCGGAAGCTCCTGTTTGGGGAGCATCGCGATGCCCAATGGACGACAATCCAATTGGCGCGGACAGACTATCAGTTCTTCAAGAGCTTAGCGAGATAGCCGTCGTGGATCTCGATCGCCTCGCGCATCTCCCTCATGTATGAATGCCGATTTGTATACCTGGGCAATCGGCGACTGGGTTCCGCCCGAGTCGGCATGGTGTCCTGACTGCTATTCGCCTTGCCCGCGCTTCGACTTCCGTCCACGCGGCAGGTTCTTCGGAACTGGCGCGGCGCTCTTTGTCACAAGATCGGGAACCGTGCATTGCAGCACATCGGCGATGCGAAAGAGGAGCCGGACTGTGGGGTTTTTCTCTCCGCGCTCCAGCGACCCGAGATACGAACGGTCGATCTCCGCTTCATAGGCCAAAGCTTCCTGAGAAATACCGCGTTCCAGACGAATGCGGCGGACATTTTGACCAACAAGACGCTCAATAGTCATCTGCCGACTTCGAGGACTTGCAGCTTATCAAACCACTGGTTATAGTAAGCATTTGAAAATATCGGGGGACGGTATTTCCAAACTAAAAGACCTTAATGGCGCGGGTGCTTTGTCCGCGCCCGGACGCCGTGCGTCCTTCACCGCTAACAGAGGACGCCTCTCGTGAGAATCCTTGCCACCATCGGCAGCGCGCAATCAGTGACCGAAGCGGTCAGGCCCCCAGATGAGTTGCGATGGCTTCCCGCTTTTAAGGCCGCGTCATTTCAGAATGGCACGCGCAGGCAGTATCTGGCTAATGGCCGATGCGTTTCTATCGAAGCCATAGGCAACCAATATCCGGCACGCATAGGCTAGCCGTGGAGTTGGTCTTTGGCATTCTTTCCGGAGTTCTTCAGGTCGCCGGCTATCTCTATTACGCCAACAAGGCGCGAAAGAGGGAGCTAGAGCCGAATTCCACGAGTTGGATCATGTGGGGATACGGCACCTCGCTCCTCCTCGTGATTGAGCTTGATAGCGGCGCAACGGCCGCTATGCTCATCCTCCCGACCGCATGTGCGCTTTCAAGTATTGCTGTCGGTTTCATCTGCTGGCAGCACAATACGCTGCGCTGGCCAAAGGAGACATGGGAGAGGACATCCCTATACACCGATCTCATGCTGACCGCGATGTACGCTGGCACATGGGTGCTTCTCGGCACCAGCCTGCTTAGCGATACCCAGAAGGAAGCAGCCGACATCGCGATCCTCGTGCTCGTCAATCTGTCCACTTTCGTGACATTCATTCCCATGCTCATCAACACGTGGCGGGAACCTCGAAACGAGAACCCGTGGCCGTGGACGGTTTGGACGGCGGCATACCTGGCCTTGGGACTGACCACCGTCTCGTCGCCCGAGTGGAAGTGGTATCTGCTGATGTATCCCGTCGAATGTATGCTGCTGCACGCTGCGGTGGCCTGGATCAGCCGGAGGCATGTCCTAGCCGACGCGCAGCGGATTGAGGTTCAGCAGCCGATGAAGCGCGTGATTGCCGGGCCAAGTCGCATCAACGGTAGAGGCGTGTTCGCCGGTGAGGATATCAATGCAGGCGAGCGCATACGACACGTTGAGGGAACAATCATATCGCACATCAACACCAGCAAGGAAGAGTCCCTATCGAACCCGGATTGGATAGGGATCGGGCACAACCGATGGATCGATCCCGCCGGTACATTTAAGTTCCTCAACCACTCGTGCGGGCCGAACGTCGGAGCTGTTACGATTGCTGCCGACACTATGGTCATCATCGCCATGAAGGATATCGAGAAAGGCGATGAGCTGACGCTGGACTATTCAACAACGGAGTGCGATCCGCATTGGGAAATGGCGTGTACCTGCGGATCAGTGCGATGCAGAAAGATCGTTCGCTCCATATTCACGCTCCCGATAGAACAGTATGAGGGATACCTGCCGTATGTTCCTAAATACTTTCAGGCCGTGTATGAACGGGAGAACGCCAATAAGCGGATCGACGGTAGCGTCACTCCGCCCCTTTGCGAGGAGCGTAAAGCAGGCGCATCGACGCCAAGATCGTCAGGCTAATCAGTTGGCGAAGATTGGCTATCAATTCTTCAACAGCTTGGCGAGATAGCCTTCATAGGTCTGTATGGCTTCGCGCATCTCCGCCATGTACGAATGGCGGTTGTATACCTGGGCAATTGGCGACTGCGTTCCGCCCGACACGTGATTAAGGAGCTTTTCGACGACGATCTGCTCGACGCCAAGCGAGGCCATGTAGGTGCTAAGCGTCCTGCGGAGGTCATGGAGCGTGAAGGGCTGTACACCTTCAAGGCGCTTGTCGAACACTCGTTTCGCCTTGCTCCACCCGTTGAATACGGTCGCCGCCTTGCGCCGCCCCGTGTCGCGCGCGGCCGGGAAAAGGTACTGGGCGTTGTCCATGATGGGGATTGCTTCAAGCACCCGCTCTGCCATTTCCCCGTACGGAAACGTATGCTCCCGATTGTTTTTTGTGACCGTTGCGGGAATGGTGATCGTCCGTTTGGTGCGATCGATCCATTCCCACTCAAGCTTGGCGATCTCACCTCGGCGCTGGCCGGTGAGGATGCACAGAGCGACAATGTGGGCGAATGGATACGGGCCCGTGAGGCTCGTAGCGAAGACCGTGCGCAGCTCGTCTGTGGTGAGCGCACGAGTGCGCGATTTGCTCGCCTGGGGAGCTTGCAGGCCCTCGCACGGGCTGTGTGCGATGTAGTCCTGCCGGACCGCCCAGGTGAAGAACGTCTTTACCGCCCGCAACGCTTGATCGTACTGCGTCGGCGAGTGCTTGCGCTTGTCGAGGCGCTTTTTAATATCGTGTTTCGTGATATCGGCCATGTGGGTCTTGCCGAATGCGAAGCTGTCGAGGAACCGTTGGTAGTCCTTGTGCGTGCGTGGGCGGTTCTTCTGCTCTGACATCTCAAGATATGCGGCTTTGGCGTCGTTGTAGGTCATAATCTTCGGCCGGCGCTTTCCAAGCGTCCGTTCAGCCAAGAGGCGCTTTGCCTCCTGCCGTGCGTCCGCCAGGCCGATGATCGGAAAACGGCCGATCGTGATACGCTCGCGCGTCGGACCGTGCACGACCACAAACGTCTTGGTGGTCTTTGAGACACGAACGCCAAAGCCGGCGAGGGTGTCATCGGTGTATGTTTTTTGCGGCTGCCCAAACGGGAGCGCGCGTACGGAGATGTCGGTTAGTCTCATGCCAAGCTCCCGTTCAAGGCTCACTATAGGCTCAGAAATGAGGGGTGTATGGGTGGGTTTCCATGTTCAAGTATGAGCATGGTAGCACTAAAATGCATTGAAATATATAGGTTTTTTGGAAAGCATGTTCAGCTATGTGCAGGCCCGTCATCGAACTTCTAAGCCGATGGTCACAGGTTCGAATCCTGTCGGGATCGCCAAATTCTCAAGGTCCATTCTGGACGTGCGATCACAAGTTCTCGTCGGGAATGACTGTTCTCATTCGCCAAGTTGTTCGATCACTTCGAGAACATCCCTCTCGGCCTTCCGCCCGCCGAATTCTTCGACGATGCCGAAAGCCCCGCCATATCCCCAAAGCGACCACGCAAATCCGTGGTCTT
Source organism: Mesorhizobium alhagi CCNWXJ12-2 (assembly GCF_000236565.1). GTDB lineage: Bacteria > Pseudomonadota > Alphaproteobacteria > Rhizobiales > Rhizobiaceae > Allomesorhizobium > Allomesorhizobium alhagi. Next base: position 23,986 of record NZ_AHAM01000088.1, read on the forward strand.
CGGCAAGCCGGATCATGTCGCGCACATAGGCGGCCCGCCATTGCGGGGGCATAATGGCGGGATTTTCGTATTCCTGGCGGATCATGCCGAACTCGCTGAGTATGATATCGCCTGGATCGATACGGTTTTTCTCTGCCCACTCCGCCACCACGCGAAACGGGGCGCTCATCTCCTCTTCCAACTCCTCCTTGGTATCGACCAATGCGATTTGCTCGTCGAGATAGGCGAGCATGCCTAAGCGGCGCGTCAAGGGAGCCTCGCTGCCAATCGTTCGACGCGCGTTCTCAACGCCTTCGGCCAGCTCGTCTGGAAAGGCATATGGCGGATAGGGAATGCCGGTCACGTAACGGATGAAATCGCCCGCCCATTGGGCCCCCTGCGTTGTGAGGATGAATGGCGAGTAGGAGTGAAACCCCCAAAGAATATTGTCATCCCAAATCGCTTTTGGATCGATGGCGGCAAGGCCTTCCGCGCTACTCCAGCAGGCGCCTGTAAGCACCAGGGTCAATCGCGGTGCGGAACTGCGGGCAGCCGCAAAGAGTCGGGTCAGCTTGTCGCGCCACTGATCGGCCTCCTCCCCTTCGCAGCCGATAACCGGCTCGTTCATGAGTTCGAAGGCGACACTCTCGGGATCCTGGCCGGAAAGCGTGCGACCCATCTCGCGAACGAGGTCGAGATAACGCTCGAACAGCGCTTCGTCCCGCAAGATCTCCTCGGCTCCGGCAAAACGATCAGCCCCGAGCGGGATCGGATGCAGGTCCACGATGGCCTTCAAGCCGGCGGCCTCGGCAAGCTGTACTGCCTCCAAAACGGAGGCAAGCAGGCGCGGCCTCAGTGCTGCCGATTGCGACGACAGGAACGGCAGCGGGTCGACCGGTATGCGAACGAAATCAAAGCCCGCACCCCTCAATGCGGCCAGTTCATCGAGACCGACCGTCCGCCGCCATTCGGGATAAGGAAGCAGGACGTCCTCTTTCGACCACTCCGCTTCATTCGGCCAGGTGACCCAGAGGTCGAGATTGATTCCGCGTTTGGCCGAGAAGCTGGCCGCCTGCAGCGGCGTCAATGAAATGAGCAGGGCTGCCCCGACCAGGACCAAGGGATTTTTGAAGAAAGCGCCTTTCATCATCTAGCGCCCGCAAAACGTAATCATCGCCGGACTTCTTTGGTTAGCGTTGCGCTCAAACCCTCGTTCAAGTCGATTGAATTGCGGGTCATCAAAGTTCGCTTTCTACCGAGGCGAATTAACCGTGCCGGAAGCCTCCTCCTTGAGCTGCCGCCATGACGGCGTATAAGAACTGAACTAACGAACCATAACAATTTCAACTCGCATTTTCCGAACGCGGCAGTTGCTGATTTCTGGCGACAAGCAATGGGGCAGGAGCTGGATAACATGACGGTGGTTGACCGGTGGCGACCAGAGACCGCGGCAGGCGGATTTACTCGGGACGATGAGGACATAGCGTTCTACACACACATCAACGCCCTTGTGCGCCCTGATATGGTCGTGGTCGATTTGGGAGCTGGGCGGGGGTCCCGCTTCGATGACGGAAGCGCTCCATTCCGCAAATCGTTTTGCAACTTTCAGGGCCGCGTCGGGAAGGTCATCGGGTTAGACGTCGATCCTGTTGTCATGAAGCATCCACATCTTGACGAAGCTCATGTGATCGAGGCAGGCGGCAGCCTGCCGCTGGCAGACAGCAGCGTCGATGTCGTCTTCTGCGAATGGGTGATCGAGCATGTCGAACATCCCGAGGAATTTGCACGTGAGGTTCAGAGAGTTCTCAAGCCCGGCGGGTGGTTCTGCGCGCTCACACCAAACCGTTTTGGCTATGTCGGCATCTCCAACAGGGTCGTGCCGGAGGGGTTCAAGGACCGCCTGATGCGGCGTGTCTGGCCGGAGCGGCCGCCAGAGGACGTGTTTCCCACATTCTATCGAATGAACACCTTGGGCAGCATCCGGCGCGCATTGGGTGAAGAAAACTGGACGCACCACGGCTACACTTCCAACGGCACTCCAAGATATCACGGAGGGACGGCAATCGGCTTTGCCCTCGTCTCGCTTCTGCAGTGGTCCATGCCGCCTGCCATGCGCACAAACCTCCTCGTGTTCTCGCAAAAGCGGCCACAGGCGACGGGTGCGCACGCTTTTTCGCCGGATGCTATTCGGAGAAGCTCGCAGCTAACCCATTAATGACGCGATACTGCGGCTCGATGTGCGGCGATGCCTGCGCGACGCGCCGGGCCCCCGGACTATCTCCACAAGACGTGCGGAGTTACGCCACTGCCGGGATGGAATAGTCGAAAGCGACGCGATTGCGGCCGAGCCGCTTGGCTTCGTAGAGGCAGCGGTCCGCCTGGCGCAGCACGTCGGCGACTTTGGCCCGGTCCATCGCCGCTCCGCCGATGCTGACGGTGAGGCCGGGCGCCTCCGAAGCATCCGGATGCCAGGGGATGCACTGCACCTGCCGCCGGATAAGGTCGGCCATTTGCATGCCCTCGTCGAGGCTTACGGAGACGAGCAGGATGCCGAACTCCTCGCCGCCGATCCTGCCGACGAAATCCTTCCGGCGCACCGCATATTGCAACGCCTTGGCGATCTTCATCAGCGCCTCGTCGCCCTTTGGATGGCCGTAGCTGTCGTTGATCCGTTTGAAGTGGTCGGCATCTACGATCAGCACCACGTGGCTGTCGTTGCGCTCACGATGCTGCTCGAGCTGGTGCAGGAAGCCTTCGCGGTTGAGCAGCCCTGTCATGTGGTCGTGACGCGCGTTGAAAGCCAGGCGCTCATGCGCCTTGTTCAGATCGAGATGAGCCCTCTCAAGCTTCGCGTGGGCCGCCTGCAGATCTTCGCCCTGGGAGAAGACGTACCAGCCTATCGGCGTTCCAACGACGATCGGGATCACCAGGCATTCGACCCAGCTCAGCCAGTCGATCGGCATGCCCGCCGCCCACCGCACGGAAAAAGAAGTCACATAGGTCGCCGCCACTGCGATGGCGGTGAAAATCGAAATCCTGCCGAGAATGCGCTTTGTCCGCGGGTCCATGGCTCAACTATAGCGGATACAAGATGAAACGCCGTTTATTGAATTTCGTAAATTTTTAGCCGCGCGCTCAAATAGAGCGCCCGCACGATCTCAAATTTCGAACTCGGCCTGGCCGCGATCGATCGCGTCGACTGTATCGGCGGCGAGACTGCGCGTGATGCGCGTCTTCTGCTCGAGGGCCGCGCGGTCCAGCCGGCCGACGATGCGTATGGCCGTCGCCAGCGAGCGCTCGATGCGCCGGACCAGAAACTGCACGACGTTGGCGTCAACCTCGATCTGCCGGTCAGCGAAGAGCTTGGTGATGACGCCAGCTAGGAGCAGGTCGTCCGGCTCGTGGATTTCTACCGTAGCGGCGGCTTTGAGCCTGGACATGAGGTCGGGAAGCGCCACACCCCAGGCGGCGGGAAAGCGCCGCGCTGTCAGGAGTACATGCGTGCCCGCCGCCCGCGCGGCATTGATCAGGTGAAACAGCCCCTGCTCGTCGAGCCCGCCGCGATCGGCGTCGTCGATGAGTGCCGGGCGGCCCGCATCCAGCCCGGAGACTTCGCTCTCGATGCGCCGCGGGTCGAGCGTCGCCGCGTCGGATGTTTCGCGCCAGATCGAAGCCAGATGCGATTTGCCCGAGCCGGCAGGTCCGGCCAGAACGACCACTGTCGCCGGCCAGTCCGGCCAGCGGTCGATGAGCGCCACGGCCTGCCTGTTGGCGTCAGAAACCACGAGGTCGTCACGCGAATAACCCGTGGAATGGCCGAGATCGAGCGGCAGCTGGCGTGGTTTTTCAGGCGTGCGCATCGCCGTCACGTTCACCGTCACCGCCCGCCGGCTTGGTCAGCCGGACGGCTTTGGCCTTCACGGGCTCTTCGACATGGCCCTTGTAAAGCGGCGATTCGAGATAGCGGGAAATGGCGAAGCGTACCAGCACCGCCACCGACGCCGCCGCAGGTACGGCGATCAGCAGGCCGACGAAACCGAACAGCGCGCCGAACGCGAACAGCGCAAACATCAGCCAGACCGGATGGAGCCCGACGCTTTTCCCGACAAGGCGCGGCTGCAGGATGTTGCCCTCGATGAACTGCCCGGCGAAGAACACGCCGGCAACGACCAGCACCATTGTCCAGTCCGGCCAGAATTGCACGAGCGCAAGACCGACCGAAAGCACCAGCCCGACCAGCGAGCCGACATAGGGGATGAAACTGATCAGCCCGGCGAACAGGCCGATGAGGATGCCGAAGTTCAAGCCTGTGAGCGTCAGCCCGACAGCGTACATGGCGCCGAGGATCAGGCAAAGCGTGCCCTGCCCGCGCACGAAGCCCGCGGTCGCCGTATTGATGTCGGTGGCGAGCTGGCGGACCGTCTCGACATGATCGCGTGGCACCCAGCTGTCGACCGTCGCCACCATGCGGTCCCAGTCGAGCAGCATGTAGAACGCCACGACCGGCGTGACGATGAACAGGCCGGCAATGCTGAATATGGCGACGCCCGAGTTCCAGATCGACTGGAACACGGTCGTGACCAGGCCCATGCCCGAAGTCAGCAGCGAATTCAGGCCTTCCTGCAGGCTGCCCGCATCCAGTCCGAATCTCTGTTCCAGCCAGTTCGGATCATAAGAGGTGACCAGGGCCTGGAACCGGCTCAGATATTCCGGCAGCTTGACGAGAAAATCTGAAAGCTGGGAGGCGAGCACGGGGATCAGTATCACCAGGGCGAGCACCAGCACGACGAGGAAGGCAATCAGGATCAGGATCGTCGCCATCACCCGCGACAGGCCGATCCGCTCGAGCCGGTCGGCGACCGGGTCGAGGAAATAGGCGAGCACCATCCCGGCCACGAAAGGCAGCAGGATGTCGCTGAACAGATAGACGAATACCGCGAGAATGATCGCGGTGATGACCCAGAACCGGATCTGCCGGCGGAACGCCGCGGAGGCAGCATCCTCGAGCGTCACGTCAACTGTCTGGAGTTTTGCTTTCGCCATAGCCGCTCATATGCCTCAGCCAGGCCACGAGATAGGCTGCGGCCGAAGCGACGGTCAAGAGGCCGGACAGGAATATAAGGCCCGTGCGGAGCGGGCCGAAAAGCATTTCGAAGGCGAGCTCGGCAAGCACCACCGCCGCAAGTACGATCTGGACAAGCGTATTGGCTTTTGAAACCAGCAGCGGTTTCATTGCCACCGGCCTTCCCATGATCGTCGAGAGAAGCACGGCGCTTACGATCAGCGCGTCGCGCGACACCGCCGCGACAACAAGCCAGAGCGGCAGTTCGCCCATGAAGCCGAGGACGATGAAAACACAGACAAGCAGAAGCTTGTCGGCCATCGGGTCCATATACGCCCCAAGTTCGGAGCGCTGGTTGAAGTGCCGGGCGACGAAACCATCGACGCCGTCCGAAATGCCTGCGATCAGGAACCCGGCGAAGGCCCAATCCATATGCCCGGCCAGCAACGCGTAGACGACGCCCGGCACCAGCACGAAGCGCAGGATCGTGATCATGTTGGCTACGGTCACGGCATCTCCATATTCCAGGCCGACCTTCCTGTTACATGGTCGGAAAGAGCATCTGCCGCAAGGCACTCGCGCGCAAGGTCTGATTTAGAGGCTTCAATCGGCCAAGCCAGCGGTTGGGCAAGCGTCTTCTTGCTAGGCGTGACGGTTCATGCGAATAGCGCCATGATAGCGGCCGCAGCCAGGGAAGCGAAATGGGCGAACGGAAGAACGGGCTGACCTACGCCGAGGCTGGCGTCGACATCGACGCCGGCAATGCGATGGTGGAAAAGATCAAGCCGCTGGTCCGCTCAACCAGGCGTCCTGGCGCGGATGGCGAGATCGGCGGCTTCGGCGGTCTGTTCGACCTAAAGGCCGCGGGATTTTCCGATCCCATTCTGGTGGCCGCCAATGACGGCGTCGGCACCAAGCTCAAGGTCGCGATCGAAGCCGGCAAGCACGACACGATCGGCATCGATCTCGTTGCCATGTGCGTCAACGACATCGTTGTCCAGGGCGCCGAGCCGCTGTTCTTCCTCGACTATTTCGCCACCGGAAAGCTGGATCCGGATCACGGCGCATCGATTGTAGCGGGCATCGCCGAAGGCTGCCGTCAGGCCGGCTGCGCGCTGATCGGCGGCGAGACGGCGGAAATGCCCGGAATGTATCATGGCAACGACTACGATCTCGCCGGCTTCGCCGTCGGCGCCGCCGAGCGCGGCCAGCTTCTGCCCACCGACGATATCGTAGAGGGCGACGTTCTCCTTGGCCTCGCCTCCTCCGGACTGCATTCCAACGGTTTTTCGCTGGTCCGGCGCATCGTCGCGGCAAGCGGCGTCGGCTGGCAGGATGCCGCGCCTTTCGCCGATGAAGGGACATTGGCCGAAGCACTGCTCGAGCCCACCCGCATCTATGTGAAATCGGTGCTCAAGGCGATCCGCGGCACCCACGGCATCAAGGCACTGGCCCACATCACCGGCGGCGGTTTTCCCGAGAACATACCGCGCGTGCTGCCCAAGGATTTCTCGGCCGAACTCGACCTCGAGGCGATCGACGTGCCGCCGGTTTTCGGATGGCTTGCCAAGACCGGAGGCGTCGCGCCGACCGAGATGATGCGCACCTTCAATTGCGGCGTCGGTATGATCCTCGTCGTCGCGTCGGGCCAGGCCGCCCAAGTCGCTGCCGTGCTTCAGGAGGCCGGCGAAACCGTATCGCCGATCGGCCGCATCGTGCCGCGCCGCGACGCCGGCGTCATCTACCGGGGAGCGATCGCGCTATGAGCATCAGCCGCAAACGCACGACCATCCTAATTTCCGGACGCGGCTCCAACATGGCGTCCCTGATCGAGGCGGCTTCCGAGCGGAGCTTTCCGGCAGAGATCGTCGGGGTCATCTCCGACAAGGCGGACGCGCGCGGCCTCCACATCGCCGCCAGCAGGGGCCTGCCGGCTCGCATAATCGCCCGGAGTGATTTTTCCAGCAAGGAAGCTCATGACGCGGCCATCGACGATGCGCTGTCGACCTTCGAGGCGGAGATCGTCTGCCTCGCTGGCTATATGCGGCTCTTGACCACCGGTTTCGTGGAAAAATGGCAGGGCCGGATGCTCAACATCCACCCTGCCCTGCTTCCTGCTTTCCGGGGGCTCGACACCCACACGCGCGCGCTGGAAGCCGGCATGCGCATCCATGGCTGCACGGTCCATTTCGTCACAGCGGAAACCGATTCCGGCCCGATCATTGCGCAGGCCGCGGTGCCGGTGCTTCTCGATGACACTGAGGCTGCGCTCGCAGCCCGCGTGCTTAAGGCGGAACACCATCTCTATCCCCTCGCCCTGCGCATGGTCGCGCTCGGCATGGCGCGGATGGAAGGTGGCCGCACAGTCTTTGCCGACACCGAACTGGTCGAGCAGAGCGCCGGCGGCTTCCTGTCGTCGCCAAGTGCTATCCGCGAAGCCGTCGACCTGGAGCAGCTCGCTCGCTTCACGCCGTGACACGGCCCGCCAACCGCGAACCGGGATCATGAAACGGCTGCTGCTGTTGCGCCATGCGAAATCGAGCTGGGACGACCCGGCCCTCGCGGATTTCGACCGGCCGCTCGCACCGCGCGGACGCAAAGCCGCACCGCTCATGGGCCGGGAACTCGCCGCCCGCGACTGGCTGCCGCAACTGGCGCTGGTGTCACCGGCAGCGCGCAGCCGTGAGACGTGGGAGCTGGTCGCAGCCGCACTGCCCGGCTCCGTGTCAGCCGATTTCCCCGATCTTCTCTACGACGCCACACCGGAAGACGTGCTTTCCGAAATTCGACGAACACCGAAAGCCATAAAGACGCTGCTCGTCCTCGGCCACAATCCGGGCCTCGAAGACCTCGCCAAGCGACTTGCCGGCGCAAACTCCGAGAAAAAGGCTTTGCAGCAGCTTCGCGAAAAATTCCCGACCGCGGCGCTCGCCCGCTTTGATTTCGACGGCAAATGGGAAAAGTTGCGCTTTGGCGATGCCCGGCTCACACATTGCCTACGGCCGAGGGACTTGGGCTGACGGCGGAAAGGGCGTGCCTGCGGATACCCCCGGTGATTGCCGAATCTTGAAACTGGTAGCATAATTTGCTACCAGTGCTCCCAAGGAGTTCGCTGAATGTCATCTGTCGAAAAAGTAAGCGTGGCGCTGTCGCCGGAACTGCTCGAGACGGTCAGGCAGGCCGTCGCGACGGGCGAATATGCTTCGGCAAGCGAGGTCATACGCGAGGCGCTGCGCGACTGGCGGCTTCGACAGCCGCTCAAGCGGGCCGAAGTAGAGAGGCTTCGAAAGGCTTGGTCTGAGGGTCTCGATAGCGGTGAAGTCCGCGCTTTCGACATGGAGGATATAAAGCGACGCGCGCGCGAACGGTTCCAGAACGCATCGAACGTTCGCCGTAATGGCTGAGGTTCGCATCGTCCGAAGCCCAGCGGCTGAGGACGATCTCATCTACATCTGGTGCATGGTTGCACTCGACAACCCGCCTGCGGCAGACCGGCTTCTCGACTCCATCGCGGAACGGATATGGCAACTCGCAACGTTTCCCGATTCCGCGCCGCTCAGGCCCGATATCGGGCGGGATGCAAGAGTCCTGCAGGTCGGGAGTTATGTCGTCCTGTACAGGCATTTGGGCGGAACGGTCGAAATCGTGAGAATCGTGCATGGCGCGCGCGATCTGACCACGCTCATATAGGCGCCTTCAGTCGCGAACGTTCACACCGCCGCCCGCACCCACACCTTGTTATCGTGGAACGCCGCGCCGCCGTAGGGCGCCGGAGCGTCGGCGCCGGTCAGCACGTTGATGCCCTCGCCGCGTTCATGCGCGTCGTTCGGCCAGATGCCCTCGGCGATCACCACGCCACGTTTTATCCCGTCGAAAAGCTTTGCGTGCAGCACCACTTCGCCGCGCGAATTGCCGATCTCGACGCGGTCTCCGCTAGCTATCGCCAGTTCGGCCGCGTCCTCCGGATGGATCAGCAGTTCCGGCCGGCCCTCTCGCGCCTTCGAAACCGGTGTCTCGGTGAAGGTCGAGTTCAAGAAATTGCGCGCCGGCGATGTCGCCAGCCGGAACGGGTGCGCCTCGTCGGCGATCTCGATCAGGTCCACATGGTCGGGGAATTCCGGCAGAAGCTCATGCGGGCCGAACATGCCCATGCTCTTCGGCGGACGGTTTGGAGCCGCCTGCCCGGTCCAGTCGGGCTTGAAGCGGAACTTTCCGTCGTGATGTCCGAAACCCTTGAGAAAATGCGCGTCCTCGAACTCCGGCTGCAGGTCGGCCCAGCGCTCTTCCCTGAACGTGTCGAAACTGCCCAATCCCTTCTTCTCGAGCATGATCTCGATATGCTCGCGCTCAGTCATGCCGAAGCCCGGCAGATGCGACACGCCCAGCCGCTTGCCCAATTCCTCGATCACGAAATGGTTCGTGCGTGGTCCCTCAGGCGGGTCGATCAGCTTCGGCCCCAGCGTGATGTGCTGGTTGCCGCCGCCCTTGTAGATATCGTCGTGCTCCAGAAACATCGTCGCCGGCAGCACAACGTCGGCGAGCTTCGCGGTGTCCGTCATGAACTGCTCGTGCACGCAGGTGAAGAGGTCGTCGCGCAAGAATCCCTGCTTCACCAGCCGCTGGTCCGGCGCGACATTGGCCGGGTTGGTGTTCTGGATCAGCATCGCCG
>NZ_AHAM01000087.1 GCF_000236565.1 Mesorhizobium alhagi CCNWXJ12-2
GGTAATCCCCTCTGGTGGGGACGAAATCATTCACTACCAGAAGTCGCTCCAGCAGATGTTTTCAGCCTTACGCGATCCCGCTGCCGGCGTAGCCGGATATGCGCTTATCGATGCAGACAAGGGTAAGCCGCAGCCGACTGCCGCCAATCTTCAGGACCAGATCCGCTTTATCCAACTTGGCTGCCATGAGTCCGAGAATTTGTACTTAGCTGACGAGGTTTTGCAGTTGCTCGGCGTGACCTGGCCCGACGCCATTGTTAAGATCGTGGCTGAGGCCGACAGGTTCGGCAATAAATCAGCCTTTCTCAAAACTGCTGCTGAGTGGGATCGAAGAACCCAGGATATCAAAAATGTCATTAAGGAGCTTGAGCAAATCCTCGACAGCAAGAGCGTTCACTGGACTATTCGTACCGCCCAAGCCATTGGCCGCGTTAGACCGAGCGGCCAGTTGGCAGAGTTTCTAGGAGACGAGGTCGTTACCTCCTTGTGGGGTCCTGAACCTGTTGCTCAGGCGGCGTAGGCAAGCCCTGACCCATTGCCGTCATTCACGGGAACGCGGACTCATGCGCCCAAGCCATGCCGTGAGCCTTGATCTTTCTCGGACCAAGCCATCCTGATTGAAGTGGTGAACACAAAAATGCGCCCATGAATCTTCGAATGCCATCTCCATATCACCCGTGACCGAGGTCGTGCCCAGTCCGATTTCTGCGTATGTAAACTCGAAACTGCCACTAGGACGCGCCAGCGCAATGTGGAATGGTTGACCATTAAACTCGTTGATCATCGGCCTGCCGCTGCTCCGCATGACGCCGGGTATCGCTACTCTTGCGGTCCTGCGTTCCAAGTCCGCTTCGAGATCAATCGGCAGGAACAATGTCTCGCAAAATTCTGAGCATGTGGACGCGAATACCGAGAAAAGATTGCTCAGTGGTTCGCATGCCTCGCCTGAGATGATCGTTTCGAGCGCGATCAGTTGAGCTTCATCCCCACGTTCGTCGATAACGATCTGGCGCCGGCCGTTTCCGTCCTTGATTTCCCCGGGCCACTTGTACAGCGCCGCCCAGTTCAGGCCTGCGAGCGGCGTATCGTTGAAGTGGCCTTCAACGATGTTGCCGACGAAGGCCGACAGACAATAGCCGTGGGTACTCGGCAAGTTGAACTGGCAACCACAATTCATAGCGCAATTGCAGTTATCATAAGTCTCGCTCTTGAATAGCCATTGATCAGCCATCCCACCGATCCTCCCCTAATCCGCCATGTTTTGTCCCTTTGAGCGGGTAGCTCTTCGCGATGAGCACTCAATATCGCCATCGTGGTTGCCTCATCCTCTCGAATAAACCGGCTCTAACCGTCTACGTCTGCGGCCAGAATGGCGGCAAGCCGGCGCTCCACACCCGCTTCGCTCACGGGACCCGCTCCCTACTGTGGGATGCGGAAGGATAAAGTTTAGCAGTGTTGACCAGCGACTTGAACAGGGATCCTTGGATTTCCGGTTATGGCGCTGCTTGCTCGTTCCGGTAGTGGGAGCGAACGACAAACTACCACCCTGAGCGGGCTTACGATTCCGGTACCAAGCGTCAGATTTTCGGCACTAGCCGACGCTGAAATCTGTGTCGTCATGAAGCTCGCGCAAGCTCATCTGCATTGTTGTCGTTGTCGGGATGCAGCATGAAGTGAAGTTTCGTTGCTCCCTTCGCCTTCGAAGTGAACCGCCCCGGGTTGATCGGAGGCTCCAACTCCTGAGAAGGTGGAGCCATGACAAGCAAGACGACCAACAAGTTCTCTCCCGAGGTCCGGGCCCGTGCGGTTCGGCTGGTTCTGGATCACGAAGGCGAGCATGTCTCGCGGTGGGCGGCGGTCTCGTCGATCGCCGCCAAGATCGGCTGCACGGCGCAGACGCTGCATGAGTGGGTGAAGAAGGCCGAGCGCGACAGTGGCGTGCGAGCCAGTGTGCCTACGGATGTAGCGACGAAGCTGAAGGCATTGGAACGCGAGAACCGCGAGCTTCGCCAGGCCAACGAGATCCTTCGCAAGGCTTCCGCTTATTTTGCCCAGGCGGAGCTCGACCGCCGGTTCAAGCCATGATCGCGTTCATCGACGATCGCCCCATCGACCTACCACGACCATGTCGCCAAGCGCATCGATCCCTCCCGGCTGTCGGCTCGGCCGCACGGGCCGGCCTCATAGCAAAACGCCAGCGGCTTGCCGGAACGCCCCAGACGATCGCATAGCTTGTTGATGGCATCAGGGTCGTTGGTAATCTCGCCGAGATATTCCACCGACCCGCCGCGTCCGCTCTCTGCCACCGCGATCGAAATCCGTTCCTTGTGAATATCCAAACCGACAAATCTGATATGTTCCATATGGCCCGTCTCCTATGCATGAGGCTCTGCGCCGGCCAGCCGGCTTAACCCTCGTACCGTTGCATATCGGATGACGGGCCACTCTCAGGCCCAGCAATCATAGGGACTAGCACCTTGATTGAAGGTCGAATTCCGAGCATGGGCAAGAGTCATCAATTCGTTTAATGCTGCCGTCAGCGCAGTAGATCGTTTCGATTATCACAGGGTCAGGCAGATCAATACCTGCTGCGTTTTTGGTCCCAACATAACCGAAGCCCAGTGCAAGGCATGTCGCAACCAAGATCATCAGTCCAACAAATATGTTTCCTTCCTCACCACGCTCAATTTGGCGGGCATAGACGCGGCGATATATCATACGCGCTATTGCAATCGAAACTACGAGAATTATCAGTGTCACAGTGATACTGAGCATCAAGATTTCCTTAAAGTAGGAGAACCCTTATTGATGCTCGGCCCGAAGGCGCATTGCGTCAAGCTTCGTAGCGTCGATTTTGCTCTCTTCCCGCAGAGCCCCTCGAAATTTTGATCCGACTACGTCGATAGGCCCAACGACAGGCGCATCGGGAGCAATCGTCTGCTTTCCCGTTCATACCGGCAACAGCAGCGTGAGTAGCGTTGGTCAGTTCAGGGTCAGGTTTCACGTTGTGAGCCGTTCGCAAATGTCGCCTGCGCGTACATGCGCTTTATGAGCGCTAGTAAAAATCTGACGCTTGGTACCCGATGCGGATTACCTGTTCCGACCTCTTGCGGGCCTTCGTATCGTGGCGGCGAACGGACAGATCTGACCCTAGTCGGACATTCCAGGCCCAAGTTTTCGCTCAGATAGCGGACCTTCAGCGGAACTCACCGCTTTGACCCAAATGCGACGCTCACCGCTCATGTCACTCACGGCCGCAATACACCAGTTCCCGACCTCGAAGTTCGCTGTGGTCGAAGTGGACGAAAACCACAACTGCATACATACGACAAGCCCTCGGTGGGCGACGGTCTGTCCCTGCAAGCGAGCCCAGCGGACTCTATTCACGAAAACGGACTTTGGTGTTATGATTCATGCAAGACGAGTGCTGCAATATCAATGAGCGTGACATGAGGAAGAAAGTCACTAAAGAGCGCGAACCCAAGAAGCGTACGACAACCAGCTATGTTTTGAAGGGTGTAGCTCAGCAAAATTACGACATAAGAAAAATTCGCTTTGCTATGGAGCAATTATCGAGAACAAAAGACTTGCCGTGGTATGAGGATGCCTTTTTATTTGTTGAAAAACTAATAAAATATGTAGCTATACCGTCAGCAATACTTGCATCAATACTTCCAATCAGCGGCTTTATTTCAAGTTATATCGAGCGAATTAATCAGCAGTTTATTGAAAGCCGATACCTAGAGTACGCCTCGGAACTGCTTGAAGTTGGAAAATTTGAACGTGCTCGAAATATAATAATCTCTCTTGAAAATCAGAAGAAACTAAATACTAAGACACAATATTTTAGTTCGAAGCTAGCTAGTCTCGAGGCAGAAGAGCGGGGAAATAACTTAGAAGAGGCAGTGGACTCTCTGTCAATTCTAATACTGTTAAACAAGGAGCCGCCTATATTCTTTCCAAACACTGCGAGCAAAAATGATTTAGTCGATTTATATTTGTCATTAATAGATGTCGAGATTGAAAATGGACAATATAATAATGTCTCAGAACGAATTAAGGCCGTTCGAGCACTGTTGCCGCCTAACATCATTGCTCAGAGAGAGGCTGATATTTTGCTCAGGGATGCGCATCTGGCAATTCTAGAACAGAGGTTCGCTGATGCGGATAATACGCTAGCGAACCTAGTAAAGAGAGCTTCAAATAACTCGTTGTTTATGGGAGAGTTGAGGTTTCTTTCTGGGAAGTCTCTAATGTTCCAAAATAAAAACCAAACGGCGCTTGTTGAAATTAACGCTTCTGTGGAAATTTTTAAACAAGCTGGCTATAAATTGGGATTGATGAAAGCCTATAATAATCTTGGGTTTGTATATTTATCCATGAAGAAGAGGGATTTGGCTATAGAATCACACGAAACATCGCTTTCGATTGCTAAGGAGCTAAATATACGACGCGGGGTATCTAGATCAAATCTAAATATTGCGGTAATAGAGAAGGGAAATGGAAATGTGTCGAGAGCTGAAGAGTTGTCATTGCTCGCCCTGGCTGACTTTTTAGACATGAAGAATCAACTAGGCATATTCGCTGCTGCAAATAATTTGATTTCTATATATAAGGATCGCGGCGACTTACTCTCTGCACTAAAGTATGCGCAGCTTTGTTTCGATACGGCCAAGAGTCTTTCGGATATCAGAGGAATTGCTTCGGCGGCCGGCTTCGTAGGGGACATTAAACGCCAACTTGGTGTACGTGAGGATTCATTGTATTTCAACATGATAAGTTATGTAATGTATCGGCATGTTAGCGACGTCACGAAGACTGCTATAGTTGGTGATATATTGACGTCTCTGTCAATGCAGGGGGACAGTACAGAGATAAATGGCGCAGTCGACAAGTTAAAGCTATTTATTTCTGGGATGGGACGGCCAGATGTAGATATTGGGGAATTGCCTGTAGGCGTTTTGACGGATGGACAAGGGGTTTCATCAGGAGAGGCCAAGGGCGGATAGCTGCCGCTCGCGAGGCCACGTGCAAAAGTCGGCTGTTGGCGCGACCGAGCCGGCCCGAGGCATCGGCTCGGATTATACCGCGATGGAGTCTTCTACGTCTCCATTGTGTGGTTTGCTGCCCTCTCATTGATGGTTGCAAATGCCCGCACTAGTTACGCAAAGCATTACCCTTCTGGCGCTTGCGCGAACAACCGAACAACGAATCGCTCGTCCTGTTCAATCAGGTCTGGTTCCGTGCCGTTGTGTTCCCTCATACCCTTGACGATCTTACGGGGAATCCCCATCCCCATATGTTCCAGATACCGGTAGTCCCGCATCACGTCTTTCAGTATCTGGTTTCGCGCAGCCCGCGTGCCGGCCCGCATGCGCTCGGGCGTTATGCCGTTCGGGAGCCGGCCCGGCGAGATGATCTCCAGCCTGTCGCTGTAAACCGCCAACGCGATATCCGTGCTCGTGAGCAGGTAGTCACGGTGGATAAGGGCGTTCACGATACCCTCACG
Source organism: Mesorhizobium alhagi CCNWXJ12-2 (assembly GCF_000236565.1). GTDB lineage: Bacteria > Pseudomonadota > Alphaproteobacteria > Rhizobiales > Rhizobiaceae > Allomesorhizobium > Allomesorhizobium alhagi. The sequence goes on from NZ_AHAM01000087.1 coordinate 5,510, forward strand.
AAGCGCATCGGGGGGATAGACCGGCCGTTCCACCCGTCTTCCGCCTTCCGCTTCGACGATCACGCGCGTATTGCGCTGCACGAAATCTAGTGCTTGTTCGACAAGGCCGTTTTCAACGATATCGTCGCCGCCTTCACTGAGGAGTGGCGTCATGGGGCCGCGAAGTGCTACGCGTTCCTGCGCGTCATAGTCCTGTTCCGTTCCAGGATAGGCGACGGCGTCTATTCCTGCATGAGGCAGAAACCGGTTCGGCGTCCTGCCGAACAACAACATGCCGCCGACGGTCACGCCTTCCTCTGTCATGATCTCGGTGTTCACGAGCAGGGACTGCCATGCTTCCTCGTCATCGTCGGCGGGCACGTCCTGCTGGCGGATGCCTCCGAAGTAGTTCCGCAGCCGCCGCCGATCCAGATGCGCGAGGGTCGCTCCTGACACCGGCCGCAGTTCGGCCCGTATCGCGCCCCTATGCTGGAACAGGCGCGCAAGCTCTTCCTGGCTCGCTTCCCGGCTCAGGGTGCCAACCCGCATCAGGTATCTATTGCCGTTGTTGTGCCAGAGTGCGTGCACGTCATAGCCGCGGGTCACGCGGACAATAGCAACGTCTTCGTCGTCTTGGACTTTACGGACCACTTCGAAGAAAGGAACGATGGCAGGCCTGATCTTGTCGCGGCACACATTCATTACCCATTCTTCGAGGTCTTGGCGCGTCAGTCCCGACACGCTTCCATCATCCTCCACGCCGAGAAGCACCATGCCTCCTTCCAAGTTCGAGAAGGCGACAAGCTCCTTGGCGAGGTCTTGGGTGCGCAGATCGTCCCGCTTGAATTCCACCCCGGAATTCTCGCCATTCGCTATGATCTCCAGCAGTTCGGTTCGCGTCGGCATGCCTCAGAATCCGTACTTGGAGCGGCGCATTTCGAAGGCGGCCTTGCCGCCTTCGAGGATTTCCTCAACCAGTTCCCGCACGGGCTCGGAGTCGATGGAGCCCATATGCTCGGTTGCGATCTTCGCATGGCCCTCCCTGGCTTCGCCGGTTGCGGCAAGCCCGAGGATAAGTTCAGCGTCACCCAAGACCGGGATGTTGGCATTATGCGTCGAGAAGACGAACTGCCGCCGCCGCTTTTCCTGCCGCATGATCGGCACGACGCCCTCCGTGATGAAACGGTTGTCGAGATCGTCTTCAGGCTGATCAACAACAAGGGGCGCCTCGGATTCGAGTAATAGGAGTAGCAATACGGCGGTCGCCTTTTGCCCGGTCGAGAGCGCTTGCAGCGTTCGCCACACCGGCGGCTCGTCTTCGGGGGCGGTGTTCAGCTCTATTTGGGTTGTCGCTGGCAGCTCAAGCTCCTCGATTCTCATGAACAAGTCGCGATCGGCCTGCGCGATCCGCTCCGCCGCGCCGGACGGAAGGTTGTAGTGTTTCATCAGCGACTCCTTGCCTTCCCGGCATCGCTGCGCCAGTTCCGGTAGGGACAACTGGTCCTGCGACTGCAGGCGGTCGAGCGCCGCCGCGAGGTTCCCGCCGACCTCACGGAGGAGTTGTTCGAGAGGCTCGCGATTTCCGGCCATTGCGACCTTGACCTGAACCCTGTCGCGAAGCCTCCGTGACACCCGCTTTGCCGCAGTCTCGATTTCTCGGTATTCGGCGGCTTTGATGTCCTCCCATTCCGCCAGAAGATTGCGGCGCTGCGCCTCGTGTGCTTCGAGGTCACGCCTGAGGTTCTCGGTCTTGTCCTTTAGCGGCCGCAGTTCCTCGATCTGTTTTCGGAGCTGGATGAACCCCGCGCCATCGATCTTCGACTTTTGAAGTTCGCGCAGCAGCTTCTCATAGGTTTCCTCGATCGTCTCGCGGCGTTCGTTCCAGCCCGATTTCGTCTCCGCGATCGCGCGGTCGGCTTCGGCCAGAGCTCCCGCGAACTGATCACCGATGGCTTTGAGATGCGTGCTCAGTGTCCCGAGGATTCTCTCTATGCCTGCCAAAATGTCCACATTCGGCAGCCCCTCAAGGGCCTTGCCGGAGACGAATGCCGTATCGACCGGCAGCCCCTCGATCAGTTCGTTCTGAAGCGTCCGGTACTGGTCCAGCCGCTCTTCCAGGTTGGAGAACAGCCGTTCTTCGCGAATGAGCAGACTCTTTTCCTTTAGCCTCTCTTCGAGCCCGGCTTGCTGGAATCGCTTCTGCGTCTCTTCGAGACCGGGCAGCGACGCTAGACGGTCTTCCAGTCTCTTCATCTCGCGCCGCACATCGACAATCCGGCTGCGTGAGCGTTCCAGTTCCAGACGGACCTTCGACTTTCGCCCCAAGAGGGACGGGTCGCGGTCCACGAAGCGCTCCAGCAACAGGGTGAGTTTCTCCGGGCTTTTCGTGAGTTCGGAGATTTCGTGCTGACCGAAGACTTCCACGTCCGGCATCACGTCGCGCGGCGAAAGCGACAGTACCTCGCCCGCTTCGCTCTTCACAACGGGTGGGTTCGGCACCGACCGTTCGATCAGATAGCAGCGTTCCGATGGCTTGTGCGACCGCACGAGCAGCGAGACCTTCGTGCCGGGTTGAAGGACGTGCCGGATCGTGCCCTCATGGGCCTTGCGCGCCTCGTCGCCGAGCGGATCGAGGCCGAGCGCGTAGCGGATACTCTCGATGATCGTGGATTTGCCGGTGCCGCGCCCGCCGACGAGGACATTGAGGTTTTCGTTAAAGTGCACGGCGGTGTCGCGCAGGAACCCGCCTTCCCAAGTCATCGCGAGGAATTCGGCGTGGGATTCGGGCTTCGGATCGCAGTGCAGCCGGATGCGGGATTCCGGGTCCAGGAACGCCTGCCGGAACCCCTCGACCGAGACAGTGGACATCTTAATGAAACAGGACGCCCCGTCCTTTATCACGTCCTCCGGATCGTTCACGTCTGAGGCGTTCAATATCGCGGGAGTGTGGTCGCGCCTGTGTTGCACATCCTTGTTTTCGAGTATGGGCCTGATCCCGTCCGGCGCGTCGCTCACAGGGCCGGGCAACGCGCAGGCAAGCAGGTCCGGATTTGTCCAAACGTTGACCCGCGATTGCCCCGAGAGTTTTTTCAACAGTCCGCCTTCTGAGGCCACATGGGCGGCAATGCAGACCGCACCCCATTTCTTCGACGATTCCAGGAGTTCCGTGGAGTCCTTACTCCCAATGGGCGAGGGATGATCGGTTTCGTGAATGCCGCATTCGCCGATGAACCGCTCAAGGACTTCGTCCTTGTCTGGGTCGAACAGGCACAGGAAATGCACACCATCTTTGGTAACGGCTTCGAATCCGGCGAACGCAAATAGCCCGGCATTACGCGCTGCGCGCACGAGGCCGCCGGAATGTTTGACACGGTAGTGATCCGTGACCGCGATAACCTCGATTCCGACGTCCAGGCAGGTCTTAATGATAGCCTTGTTGTACTCATCTTCCGACGTGAAGGTGGTTGGTTTGTTGTGCCTCTCGAGATACGCGAACGGATTGACCTGCAAGGCGCAACGGTAGAACCGCGCACCGTTCGGAAGATTCAGTGCGGCCTGCATGCGATCCGACAGCGGACGCGCCAGACCGATCGCTTCTGCCGTCATCTGCGGTTCTCCGCCGATATTGCTCTGTCAAACGTCATTGGTGCTCCGCTTGTTCTTTTGTTCGGCGTCGTATCGTTCGCAAATGGTCGGCCTCATAACAAAGACAGGCCATCGCTCGTTACCATCTCATCTGCTTGATGCACAGCCTGTGTCGGCTTTGCTATGGGCTTTTGCCGTCCATGCATTGTATTCGAATGGCCGAGTAGGGTCGACTTGTGCTGTTGGGCGAACGGCGGCTTTGGAGAAGTGCCAGGAAGGTCGGCTCCTGGCGCTGTCGAGGCGACCGGACCCGCGTCAGCCAAATTTGGGTCCGAATGGGCTGTACGGCTGGATCGGGTGGGATGCTGCAGTTTGCGGCTTCCTTCGGAAATGGAACAATTGCAGACTAAGCTGCCGTTGGATAAGGGCCTCTATAGACGCCAGGACACCAAAAGACCTTTAGGCAATGCAGAGACTTTCTGGACTTGATCGCGCCAATTTTTTGGCAGGACAGGCAAAGAGAGATCGCAGGCGTGTTTCAACGTCAAGCCCGACCAATCAGAATAACCGTGTAGATTAGAAGCAATGATCTTTGACATTAACAAAGCCCTCAGCCTACCCGACATCCGCAACATGGTTGCCAAGCGTGACGGCGTTCTGAAACGCTTCGGACCGCTTTTCCGCGACCCAGCGCGCCTGACCAGGCAGGATTACCTCGATTTCTTGAGCTTTAAACACAATCACCACTGGTCGGGGTTAGAACGCCTTGGCCGCCGCGCCGCAGACGACATGAACAACCTGCGGAGTGCGTTGACCACTCTGGTCGATGAGGCTCTACCTCTGTCCGAACGGTTCGACACCGCTGTCGCGCAGATCAACGGGGTTGGTAGCGCCACCCTGACACCCATCCTACTCGTTGCCTACGATGATCGTTACGGCGTGTGGAACGGCACTAGCGAGCCGGAAATGCGCGACCGTGGTCTGTGGCCCTCCTTCCCTCACGGCGCTACCCAAGGTGAGAAGTACGAATTGATCAATGCCAGGTTAGTCGATCTCGCCCGGGATTGCGGGATTGACCTGTGGACGCTGGACGCGCTTTGGTGGGCAGACAAGCTCGAGCGCCAGAATGCCGGCCACTACAAAGACGCGTGGTTCAAGGCGGTCTGGCAGATGGCAACTCAGGCGGAACTGACCGCAAAGCAAGCGAATGGCCAGACAGTCGACCGCATCGTAAAGAATAAAGACCTTAGGCTGTCCAAAGAGGCGCTTATTACGCATCTGAAAGAACTGCTCGACGAAACGGGCCACCGTTGCGCCATCACGGGGCTCGCGTTGCAGGCTGACGGCCCAGACGACCAGCTGCACCCCTCTCTGGACCGCATCGACAGTAACGGCCATTACGAGGCTGGAAACTTGCAAGTGGTGGCTCGGTTCATCAACTTCTGGAAACAGGCCATCCCAGACGCCGAGTTCCGCCGTCAGTTGGCCATGGTACGAGGTGAATAGGCGGCTGGACCCACGATGTACAATATGCCGGAGGGTGCACTTGACTAGCCGCGCGATGGCTGACCGTCTGCAACGGGGCTCAATTGAGCCCTCCATCATCGTCCTCGCCTACGGCAGCAACGGGTCGACACCAGCCGTCGCGCGAACGACCGCAATGGAGAAACGCCACGAACGGCAGCTCATGGCGCAATCGGCTCGTTCCGGTGACCGATGCCAAGGACAGCAATCCACCCTGAGCGGGCTTACGATTCCGGTACCAAGCGTCAGATTTTCGGCACTAGCCGACGCAGGAATCTGTGTCGTCGTGAAGCTCGCGCAAGCTCATCTGCATCGTTGTCGTTGTGGGATGGAGAGCGGAGTGGAGTTTGGCCGCTTCTTTCGCCTTCGAAGCCTCAATCAGTGCGAGCACATGCTGCTTCCGCATGTGGTGACCGTTTCGAGAAGCGGGACGATGAGGGGCACCATACATACGATGTATCCTAGACAACAAAAACCGCTCAACTGAGCGGTTTTTGTGTAGCGAGTCCGCATACCCCCAAGAGGCCATCGAACTTATAAGAAAAGGGCAAACGAAAAGGCCCCTCAGGGCCCTTTCAGAATGCACGCGCTTCGGTGTCGGGAAACGACACTTACTCATTGAGCTCCACGCACGACTTACTTCACCTGTACCATACCACAACCTGGATCCTAAATCCACCCGGCTATGCACCGAACTGAGCGTTTGGAAATCGAACCGCATATTCTGGCTTAAGCATATTATAGATATGCTTCTTGCGATTTTTGTAGCGCTCAAGCACGCTGCCAGCGACGAAATCCGCCACTTGCACTAACCTGTCAGTTTTCGAATCGCAGTAGTGAACCTGGAGATCGTGGGTAAACCCCCATTCTGCATAGGCCTTGATTCGCAGGTAGTCACCGAGGGAATTTGTAGACATGACCTTTTGATTTCGGTTATCCACTAGTATGTTGATATCTTGGCCTCCTTCAGTCGCAATGATCTCTTTCATGAGATATGAGAACGTATAGTTGAACAACAGGTTATGATCGGAGCGGAGCTGTAGGCTTTGGATTTTGGTCTTGTCGACACAGACATACCCAATGGTGTGATCGGTGACCTGTTTAAGCTTGTGTGCAATATTCTGACGAATGAGAAAGGTTGTATTCCGATTCTTAAACTCAGGCACATTGTGGGCAGCGCAGTGTCGCTTAATGATATTTCGCACCCGCTTGCCGTCGCTGGTGCAGAATGCGCCAATTGCGAAGTATCGACCTTGTGAACCCAAATTTCCTGATTCATCAATAAAAACTTTCAACATCGTGAAATGGTATCATGAGTTAGTATCTTCCACCCACATGTGGCATACCGGTTGCTTTATTTACCTTGAAACTGTTCCCCCTTTTTAGGGTCGACAACCCACGGCCATGAATTCTCAGCTTCCATCCGCTCGTACATGCGCTTGATGAGTGAGAGATACTGCTCGAATTGCTCGTCATTCAGGTTCCCGTATTGTTTTTCTTTGTTTTTCATCCGCGCACGGTAGCAAACTCTGCGTCAACATGAATCTAGCCGACTCTGAAATCTGTGTCGTCGTGAAGCTCGCGCAAGCTCATCTGCATCGTTGTCATTGTCGTGGTGCAGAACGAAGTGGAGTTTCCTCGCTTCCTTTGCCTTTGATGCCTCAATCAGTGCGACCACATGCTTCTTCCGCATGTGCTGACGGCTTCGAGAAGTGGGACGATGAGGGGCACCATAGGGGCCAGCAATTGCAGTTTCGACAGTCCGAAGCCAATTCGCTGGCTCTAAACTGACGTATTTTTCGAGCACGCGCCGGTTCGAGATGGCGATTTCGACAATCTCTCGTTTTTCGGCCGATTGCCCAAAAAGGAACGTAGCAGCAAGGTTTTTTACGAGTTCGAGAAATTTCCGGACATTGCCCGGATCACCTCGCTGCTTTTGTTTCAGTTTCAGCTCTTCCGAGATGCGAGCCTTTTCCAGCAACAGGCGTTCCTTGCGTTTGGAGTAGGTGTCGTTGTCGATGACCCGGTCGACCAGCGCATCGGTAAGCGCATCGAGACGCGAATCAATCTGCGCGAGCTGCATTGCGGCGGTCGTCTCAAGGTCGGTCTCCTCGCGCGCTTTGCACCACACCTCGGTCTCCTGGGTTAGTTCCGCCACATCCTCGTCGGTTAGGCGCACTCGTGACAGGGCCGCGTGGACGGCTCGCTCCAGTTCCTCCTCACGCACGCACTTCGTCGGACAGCCCCGCGTTTGGCAGCGGTAGTAGACGTGACTTTTTTGGAGTTCTGGCGTCATCGCCGCATCGCACTCCGCGCAGCGGAAAAGGCCGCGATAGGTATGGTTGTGCTTGGTGACCTTCTTGCTCGTTTTATCCGCCTTCGTCAGTTGCACGCGTTCAAACAGCGCAGCTGATATGAGCGGTTCGTGCACTCCCTGGTGGATTGCGCCGGTTCGCTTGATCCGGATGATGCCGCAGTAGAAGGGATTGTTGAGGATCGTCTCGATGCCGCGTTTGGAAAGCGGTTTGCCGTGCATGTTTCGGAGCCCAAGTCGTTCCAACTCTGATCGCAAGGACCGCAATGAGTGCTGCCCACTGGCGTAGAGGTCGAATGTCTTGCGGATCAACGGGGCGGTGTTCGGGTCCGGGGTCTTAGGCTTGCCACCCCCATTGTCGAGATACCCGATCGGCGCCCTGAACGGATAGAGGCCCTGACCGAGGCGACCGGTGATACCCTTGATGGTTTCTTCGCGAAGGTTGCGGATGTAGTCGGCGGCAATAACCGCCTGGATGTCAGCAGAGAGGCGTCCGCCCCGCGAACGGAAATCGAGGCTCTCGGAAGCAAAGTGGACATCGATGCCAGCGTCAGCGAGGTCGCCGATCTTGGCCCAATCAGCAAAGTTCCGGGCTGAGCGATCGATCTTGTGCATGACGACGCCGGCGGCCTTGCGACGCCGTAGGGCCTTCAGCATCGCGCCAAAAACGGGCCGGCCTCCTTTGGCGGCCGTCTGCTTCTCTTCAAACCATTCTGTGATCGCAATGTCGTTGCGGGCTGCGAACTGTTCGATAGCGTTGCGCTGTGCGTCAAGCGACACGCCCTCGCCCTGCTTTTGGGTCGAGACGCGGACGTAACCAAAACACTGTTTCATACATTTTCGGGATTATCTTCGGACTCTACCACGTCCTCCGAATCTTGCGAGTCGGCCCATGGCCAAGAGCCGTCGCGCTGCATGCGTTCATACATGCGCTTGCAGAGCGCCAAGTATCGCTCGAATTGATCATCGTCCATGGGAAACATTGTATTGCCAAGGGAAACCGTTCCTAGAAGGCACCGCTTGCAGGCAGATGGTGCGGTCTTTGAGCGGTCCTGCGGTCTGCTACCATCTATCCGGGGGATGGGAGGAAACGGCGATGCGCTCTGGGATTCGGTCTGCTTTTGGGATTGCGATGCGGTCGGAATGGATTTCATCCTTCCGACCAGCGAATGCGAAATGACCACAAGATGGTAGCCGTAGATGTCGCCGACATGCCAAATCGGCAAATGATGCGGTCTATTTCGCTCTACGGCGGTCGCTATGATTGAGGTGGTTATCAGCGTAACAACCTCATTTTATGATCTATGAATATGCGCTCGACCTCAAGGTCGCGCGAAGAAAGTCGGGTCTTTCGCAGGCGGACTGCGGGCATCTTTTGGGGGTCGATCCCTCTCGCATTTCGAAGCTCGAAGCCGGAAAATCGGCACCGACTCTCGTTGAGCTGTCGATCCTCTGTCTCGTTTTCAATACACCTCCCAATACCCTCTGCGACTGCATCCTCATGTCGCTGGCGTCGGCACTGAATGAGCGTCTTGCGTCCATGCCCGAATGTCCGGACAACTGGCGCGATCGATTCAACCGGCTCGGCACGCTCAACAGCCTTGCAGAGAAGGTGGAGGGTCTAAGCCGAACCGAGCTATGAGGGCGCGCAGGATACTCGCTATTGCAGCGGCTTCGGGCAAGGTTGGGTTTGTCTATTTCAGCGGCGGCGATCTGCATGACTGGGGATTGTCCGCCAAGGCAAGCAGGGGCATCGACCAGGCGTTCAACCAAGCGAAGGCATGGCTCACCTATTACCGGCCCGATCTGTTGATTATCGAGTACGTCGATGAGGGAACACGAAAGGGTAAGCACACCCGATCGCTTATCGAGGCCGTGAAAGGGGCGGCGAATGAACTCAATATCAACTGTGTCGGGGTTGTGCGGCGGTCACGGTTTCCGAACAAGTATGTAGAAGCGGCGGCGCTGGTACAGGAATTTCCGCAGATCGAACCATGGCTGCCGAAACCCCGAAAAATCTGGGAGCCCGAGCCCCGCAATATCATCTATTTCGAGGCGCTTGCGCTCGCGAAGGAATGGCTTGCGGCGCGCCAAACAGGCCAAGGATCGGCCGGTGGCGAGAACTGAAACAACTTCGCGTATGAAACGAAAGATGCCCCGCAGAGTTGCGGGGCATTTTAGTGCGCGACGTCAATATTCCTCGGCGAGCATGACGGTGAGGACGCGACGTGTGATCTCCCCATTGGCCGGATCTTCGGACCCGTGGGTCATGCTCGGATCGTAATAGTCGATCTTCCAGAAGAGCTTTCGCTCCAGAACGACGAGCGAGCCGAAATCGTGTTCGTCGTAAGGGTCGTTTGCGTCTTCGAACCTGTCAAAATCTCGCACGGCGAGCAGCGCGGCTTTTACGAATCCGTTCCCGAGGAGGTGGACCCCGGCGGTCACACAGACGGAGCCGCAAAGGAAGGTGGAGCGGAACGCATCGTTGAGGATTGCGATCTTTCTCTGATGATCGCTGGACTGGGAAAGAACCATGATTGATCTCCGTGGCACATGCCAGCGCTGACCATTCAGCGCTGGCTCGTACCTCCGAGATCGATCTCATCTCGATGTATTTTATGCGGTCGGCAAAACGCGGCAAAGACTGCGCGGCTTGCTCCTTCGGCATGTGATGCGGCCTTGGCCGTGCGCCGAAAGCTGACAGGCTACGGTGATGCCAAATAACTCGGGCACGATATCGCTGTTCGCGCAGACGAATGCGCGCGAGCCGCATCGATACTTCGGCATTAAACAGGCCGACCGGCTTTCGCATATGTACATTGTCGGCAAGACCGGCGTCGGCAAGACGACGCTGATCGAAACGCTCGTTATGCAAGACATCGAACAGGGGCGCGGCTGCGCGCTCCTTGATCCGCACGGCGATCTCGTTGAGCGAATTGCGGCGCGCATTCCAACGCATCGCAAAGCGGATGCGGTGTATTTCAACGTGCCCGATCCGTCGCAACCCTACGGGTACAACCCGTTTGTGGGTGTGAGCTATGGAATGAGGCCGTTGGTTGCCTCGGGCATTATGGATATTTTCAAAAAGATGTGGGGTGACGCCTGGGGGGTGCGCATGGAGCACATCTTGCGCAACGCTTTGTTGGCGCTCCTTGATCAGCCGTCCGCCGCCATGCCAGACATACTTTCCATGCTGGTCAGCAAGGAGTTCCGATGGCGTATCCTCAGAAACGTGCAGAATGAGCAGGTGAAGCAGTTCTGGCGGCGTGAATTCCCCAAATACTCCTTCCGCTACATGGCAGACGGGATTGCGCCGATTCAGAACAAGGTGGGGGCGTTCCTCGCCGATCCAAAGTTGCGGCGCATCCTAACGCGCCAGGACGGAAACTTGCGCCTGCGCAGGATCATGGACGAAGGCCGTATTTTGCTTGTGAATCTTTCGCAGGGCAAGATCGGTGCGGACAGCTCGTCGTTGCTTGGCGGGCTCCTCGTCACCTCCTTGGGCTCGGCTGCTTTCAGCCGAGCCTATGTTGAGGAAGCGTCACGGCTTCCATTTCACGTGTACATTGATGAGTTTCAGAATTTCACGACCCTGGCTCTGTGCAACATGCTTTCCGAACTGCGCAAGTTCGGCGTGGGCATGGTGCTTGCGCATCAGTATTTGGATCAGCTCGACCCAGCCATCTTGCACGCGGTTCTCGGAAATGCCGGCACGCTCATCGCGTTCCGGCTCGGCGCACATGATGCGGAACACATCGCGCGGGAATTCGAACCCGTGTTCGATCGGCTCGATCTCCTCCCCCTGCCGAACCATGACATCTACCTGAAGCTCATGATCGA
>NZ_AHAM01000086.1 GCF_000236565.1 Mesorhizobium alhagi CCNWXJ12-2
ACAAATCCCTCACCATCCGCCATGCCAAACTCCAGCTCTTGCTGAAAATCTTCTGGCAGAAACCTCAATGTTCAGAAACACGCGAAATCAATGGGATGTAGGCGGCGCATACACACCATCTGCTATGTTCTCCATAAGTGCGACGCCGAAATTTGAGATGGCGCTCACGCGCCGCCAGAGCCGAACCGCCAAACCGGAATGCCGAGCCTCTTCGCCTTGTCGGCGAGGTTCTCCTGGATGCCGGTGCCGGGGAGAACTAAGACCCAACTTAAACACCGCGAATTGGAAAGCGGCGGTGTTTCAATGTGTTGAGGGCGTGCGCAGGGTTGTTAGATGG
>NZ_AHAM01000085.1 GCF_000236565.1 Mesorhizobium alhagi CCNWXJ12-2
ACTGCTCGTCGAGGGCGATGATGATTATCGTATTTGGAGCCAGGTGCCGCGACATCACATCGTGTCGTTTTCGGTAATCCGTATGCGGCGTCTCCGCCCCATTGATTTTTTGGTTGCAACGGTCAGGTCTGGCGCTTGCAGATGTTCCCATGAGCACGTCGGGGAGTCCCGGACGTGCTCATTGTGAGGCGCTGATCCGATGCGCATAGGCCCAGGGCATGAGGGCGTCGATGTCTGTGGCGAGGTGGCCATTGGCGAGGCTGATGAAGAGATCGCGCAGGTAGGCGTATGGTTCAACGCGGTTCATCTTGCATGTGCCGATCAGGCTGGCAAAACGGGCCCAATTACGGCCGCCTTCATCATGGCCGGCAAAGAGAGCATTGCGCCGGTTCATAGCTGGACTTCTGATCGCGTTTTCGACGAGGTTGGAGTCGATGTCGACGCGGCCGTCGTCCAGGAACAGCCGGAAGCCGGCCTGGCGTTTCAGCATATAGGCCATGGCCTGGCCGAGATCAGACTTGCGCGAGACGCGTGCGGCCTGAGCTGTCAGCCAGGTGAAGAACTCGTCCACCAGCGGACGGGACAGGTTCTGGCGGACAGCCCGGCGATGATCGGGATCACACCCTCGGATGCTGTCCTCGATCTTGTAGAGGGCGGCGATGCGCAACAACGCCTCGTCGACGATGGGCGAACCCTTCTTCGGCTGGGATTTGATCAGTTTTCTGCGGCCATGTGCCCAGCAGAAGGCCAGCCTCAACGGATCGCCGCCCGTGCGTTTTGGCGTGGCGAGCTGGGAGTAGCCGCCATAGGCATCTACCTGGATCGTGCCGTTGAAGCCGTCGAGGATTTCTGCGGCATATTCGCCTTTACGCCCAGGCCGATAATGGAACACCACGCCCGGCGGCGCAGATCCGCTCCAGCCGCGGTCGTCGCGCAGAATAGCCCAGAGATAGCCAGTTTTCGTCTTGCCGCGCCCGGGATCCAACACCGGAGCCGTGGTCTCGTCGACATATAGTCGTGAGCTACCCTGTTTCAGGACCATGGCCATATGGTCTACCACCGGCGCGATCACAGCCCCCGTCCGGCCCAGCCAGTCGGCCAGGACGGTGCGGTCGATCGGCACTCCGTGTCGGGCCATGACCGCGGCCTGCCGGTTCAGCGGCATGTGTTCGGAATGCTTGGACACGGCGATCTGCGCCAATAGGGCTTCGGTCGGCCAGCTACCTTCCAGCAAATGCGCCGGCGCCCTGGCCTGAACCACGCCCGTGCGCCCCTTGGGGCAAGCGTATTTCGGGCGGATCGTGACGATCACCTGATAGCGCGCCGGGATATGATCGAGCCGCTCCGTCCGGTCTTCGCCAATCCGGACCATGTTCCCGCAACCACAGGGGCAGACAATGCTATCAGGCTCGATCACCTGTTCGACGCGCGGCAGGCTCTTGGGCAGCGCGCGCGCCTTGCGTTGCCTGCGTGAAGAAGCAGTCTTTTCGCAATTGGCTGTGCTGGCCGCGATCTTTTCCTCGGCGAAGGCGATCTGGGCCTGTGTTTCGGCAATGGCCGTCTCCAGGTCCTCCAGCGCCAGTTCCATCTGCGTCGGATCGAGCTTTTCCGACTTCGGCCCGAACTTCGTGCGGCGGTAGTCCTGAACCTGGCTCTCCAGCTTTTCGATCAGTTCCTTCAACTCGGTAATGAAGGCGTCCTTTTCAGCCACCACCGCCTGTTCATGCTGACGGGCCGCACGCTCGACCGACAGCTCAAACTGTACGGCCGCAAAGGCGTTCACCACCTCTGAAGGCAGGTTCGGGAACCGGCTGAGATCAATGGGCGCAGACATGCGCCTTCATAGCAAATCGAGACAAAAAGCCCAATAAAACAACGCCAAAACCGACCAGGTGAGTCACCCTGCCGCAGTCGGTGGCGCTACCCGCTGCGCCACCACGCGTCGCCAATCAAGGCCTTCGAGCGAGGGCCCACAGGAATATCCCTGCTGGTGAGTCTGACGAATCTTTAAGCGAGGTAGTCTGCGTTCTAGACCCGCACCACCCGCTTTTTGGACACTCATTCAGCGTAATCCGCCAAGTTACACGTGGAGGTGGTAACTTTCCACCATCATACGAAGTCGAACATCGTGATGGGGCAACGTTGCTGATCCCGATTGCAGCAACGCAGAAGTATGTCGAGGACACGAATCAGACTAAATTGAGTGTCGAGGCGGTTCGGGATCTTGTCGCGGTGGCGGAATGCCTCGAAGCCCATGACCATAGACCCCCAAAGCCTGTGGGCGACGCTGCCACCAGCTTTGCGGCGTCAAATCCTCGACGAGGTCGCCGCGGTTCTGGCGGAGGTGTCTCGTGAAGTCCGAACTGGTCAAGCCGACCCATCTGGAGCGCAAGGCGGTTGTTTACGTTCGGCAGTCGACGCCGCATCAGGTAGTGAGCAATCAAGAGAGCCTGCGGCTACAGTACGCGCTTCGTCAGCGCGCCCGGGAACTCGGCTGGCATGATGCCGACATCGATGTCATCGATGTCGATCTTGGCTTGAGCGCAGCCTCTGCTGCGAAGCGGAACGGGTTCAAGGAACTCGTCGGGCGGGTTGGCCTCAGAGAGATCGGATTGATCCTGTCGATCGACGTGACGCGGCTGGCGCGCAACTGCTCCGATTGGTATCCGCTCCTGGATATCTGTGGCCTACGCGGCTGCCTCATTGCCGATCGCGATGGCGTCTACGATCCCGGCAGCGCCAACGGCCGTCTGCTTCTTGGCTTGAAGGGAACGATCTCCGAACTTGAGCTGCATACGATCCGCAGTCGTCTGACCGCGGGTTTGCTTGCCAAGGCCGAGCGCGGCGAGCTTGCCCTCATGTTGCCGGTCGGTTTGGTGCGAGATCCGAGCGGGGTGGTTGTCAAGGATCCGGATCTCGCCGTTCAGCAACGGCTTGAGCTCGTATTTGAGACATTCCTGAAGTTCCGAACCGTCGCCAAGGTCATGCGCGTGCTGAACGATCGTGGCCTGGCTCTGCCGCGTTGCGACCGGCATGGCGAACTGCGCTGGGCGCGCGCAACGGTCTCGGCGGTGGCGGCGATCCTGAAGAACCCCGCTTATGCCGGTGCCTTTGTCTACGGCCGGACCCGCCTCCGTGCCACCGCATGCGAAGGCGGTTCGCCAGCGAAGGTGGCGCGGCCGATCGATGAATGGCGAATCGTCGTGAAGGATCGGTATCCGCCCTACATCGATTGGCTAACCTATGAGAAAATCCGCGACGTCGTACGAGACAACCGAGCCGAATACATGCGCATCAAAACGAGAGGTGCTCCCCGCAATGGCGAACTTCTGCTGCATGGCATCGCTTGGTGCGGGCGGTGCGGCCACAAGATGTACGTTCGTTACAAAGGTGGCGGAGAGTATGTTTGCAATCATCTGCGCTCCCACACGGGCTTGCCGGCGTGCCAGCACATCCGTGCTTCACGCGTGGACGCTGCTGTGGCCGACGCATTCTTGACGGCGCTGGCGCCCGCTGAGATTGATGCGCTGTCGCGAGCCCGCCGGGCGCAGCAGCAGGTCGAAAAGTCCCTGCGTAGCAGCGCCGAACGCGAGCTCGAGCGCAAGCGCTATGCTGCGGCGCTGGCAGAGCGCCAGTTCAACCGCGTCGATCCCGACAATCGTCTTGTCGCCAGCGAACTCGAGCGTCGGTGGGAAGCAGCGTTGAGCGAGGTTCGCGCTGCCGAAGAAGCCCTTGCCCGGCAAGCTTCGGCCGAGCCCATTACGCAAATGGTGTTGGGCAAGACCCTCAATAGCAAGGTTGTCGCGCTGTCCGGTCGGCTGCCGCAAATCTGGACGGACGACGCCACGACGGATGCGCATCGCAAGGCGCTGTTGCGGTGTCTGGTCGAAAAAGTCGTTCTCGATCGCGGTAAGCACGACGTTGCTCTGGTCAGGATCATCTGGCGCGGCGGGGCGATCACGGAACTTGAGGTAAAGATGAAGGTCAACTCCATCGCCAACCTCACGCGTGGTGAAGAAATGCGTGCGCGTCTGCTCGATCTCGCGAAAACAGGCATGCCTGATGATGAGATTGCCGCCATTCTCAGCCAAGAGGGACATCGCTCGCCCAATTGCGCATACAAGGTCCTGCCGATCACGGTGCAGAGGATTCGGCTCAGCGCCGGGATCAAGATAGCGAAACAGCGCAGCCGATGGACGCACCAGGCAACTTCGCTGAGCGCGACGCAGTTGGCTGCACGGCTGCACATCCCCGTCAATTGGATCTATGTTCAGATCAGGCAGAAGCGCCTCCTGATCGACCGTCAGCCGACCGGAGCCTACTTGTTCTCAAACGCTCCCTCCGTGATCAATGCTGTCCGGGATCTCCGCAACCATACCATCAGCCACCTCGATCTGAGAATCAGTCAGCCTCACCAGAAGGGGTATCAACATGCATGATCGAGCAAGGCTTCGAACTGCCCCCGCGACAGACGCATCGTTCCATCCTGCACTTTGGGCCAGGCAAAGCTGCCCTGTTCCAGGATTTTGTAGGTCAGCACCATTCCGGTGCCATCCCATACCAGGATTTTTAGACGATCCCCGCGCTTCGACCGGAAGATCACGGTGACCCCGGAATGCGGATCAAGCTTCAACTCGGTCTGCACCATCAATGCCAGCGCCTGGTGGCCACAGCGGAAGTCCACCGGCCGCGTCGCGATCAGGATCGGTAATCTTTGGCCCGCGACGATCATGCCGTCCCACGCATCGCGCGCACCAAGGCCGCGACCCGATCAACCGGTACATCGCCGGGAACCCTCACCACCAGGTCTGCGCCTATTTCCACCGTAACGATCCCGGAACTGATCTCAACCGGCTCCCGAACCGGCAAAGCATCGGTAGCCGTCTTCGGCTCCGCCGTAATCGCAAGTGGCACAAAGGCCGGTTCGACAGGTCCGTTCTCAAAGGGCGGCACGGCCGTCATCAGTTCAGCAGGCAGCGTCAGAAGACCTTGACGCGCCTGCCGTCGCCAGTCCGAAAGCTGATGCGCAGCGAGATCATAAAGTCGCCCAACATCAACAACCCGCGCACCGGGCTGAAGGCTCTCCGCTACAATCCGCGCCTTCAGATCATTCGGCCATCGCCGGTTTCCACGACGAGGCTCGACAACTTCGCATCGCCCAGCAAATCCCTCATCATCGGCCATGCCAAATCTCCAGCTTTTGCCGAAAATCTTCTGGCAGAAACCTCAATGTTCAGAAACACGCGAAAT
>NZ_AHAM01000084.1 GCF_000236565.1 Mesorhizobium alhagi CCNWXJ12-2
TTCTCGTCGTCGAGGGCAATGCGTCGTCGCGCTGTGGCATTTCGATGAAGGGCATCAACATCGTCGTTCGGGGCAATGTCGGTCACATGTCGGCTTTCATGGCGCAGTCGGGCAATCTCGTCGTGCTGGGCGATGCCGGCGACGCCCTCGGCGATTCCATCTATGAGGCTCGCCTGTTCGTGCGCGGCAAGGTCAAGAGCCTTGGCGCCGATTGCATCGAGAAGGAGATGCGCCCCGAGCACATCGCCGTCCTGCAGGACCTGTTGGACAGGGCCGGCATCCGGGATGTCAGGCCGGACGAGTTCACGCGCTACGGTTCAGCGCGCACGCTCTACAATTTCAACATCGACAACGCTGACGCTTACTGAGGCCGGACATGACCTATCACAATCCTGCGACAACGCCTCGCAAATCGGCGACGTTCGATGACTATACGATGTCCGAGATCCGCCGCGCCGCCGCGACCGGCATCTACGACATCCGTGGCTCCGGGGCGAAGCGCCGGGTTCCGCATTTCGATGACCTTCTGTTTCTCGGCGCATCGATCTCGCGTTATCCCCTCGAAGGTTATCGCGAGCGGTGTGACACCAACGTCGTGCTGGGCGCGCGTCATGCGAAGAAGCCAATCGAGCTCAAGATTCCGATCACTATCGCCGGCATGAGCTTCGGTTCGTTGTCGGGTCCGGCGAAGGAAGCGCTGGGGCGTGGCGCCACGATCGCTGGAACCTCGACGACCACTGGCGATGGCGGCATGACCGAAGAGGAGCGCGGCCACTCGCAGACGCTGGTCTACCAATATCTGCCATCGCGCTATGGCATGAACCCGCGCGATCTCCGACGCGCCGACGCGATCGAGATCGTCGTCGGGCAGGGCGCCAAGCCGGGTGGTGGTGGCATGCTGCTCGGCCAGAAAATTTCCGATCGCGTCGCCGAGATGCGTACCCTGCCGAAAGGTATCGACCAGCGGTCGGCCTGCCGCCATCCCGATTGGACCGGACCGGACGATCTTGAAATCAAGATCCTCGAACTGCGCGAGATCACCGACTGGGAAAAGCCCATCTACGTCAAGATCGGTGGTGCAAGGCCGTATTACGACACCGCACTCGCGGTGAAGGCCGGCGCCGACGTGGTGGTGCTCGATGGTATGCAGGGCGGCACCGCTGCGACCCAAGAAGTTTTCATCGAGCATGTCGGTCAACCCACGCTTGCCTGCCTGCGTCCGGCGGTTCAGGCGCTTCAGGACCTCGGCATGCACAGGAAGGTGCAACTGATCATTTCGGGCGGCATTCGCAACGGCGCTGACGTTGCGAAGGCGCTGGCGTTGGGGGCCGATGCCGTCTCCATCGGTACGGCTGCCCTCGTTGCGCTTGGCGACAACGATCCGCGTTGGGAGGCCGAGTATGCCGAACTCGGCACCACCGCCGGTGCTTATGACGACTGGCATGAGGGCAAGGATCCCGCCGGCATCACCACCCAGGATCCCGAACTTATGAAGCGGGTCGATCCTGTCGCCGCCGGTCGGCGTCTGGCCAACTACTTGAAAGTGATGACCCTGGAGACGCAGACCATCGCGCGCGCGTGCGGAAAAAACCATGTGCACAATTTGGAGCCGGAGGATTTGTGCGCCTTGTCGATCGAGGCAGCGGCCATGGCCGGCGTGCCGCTCGCGGGGACAAACTGGGTACCTGGGAAGGGCACCCTTTAAAAAATAGGGAGGAGCATTCCATGGGAACGAGCTTTGAAGCCAAATTGGACCAGTCCGAAGAAGTGACTGATCTCAAAGAGTTCGCAAGGACTCGTAACATCAGATACTTCATGGTCTCATACACGGATCTGTTCGGAGGCCAGCGCGCCAAGCTGGTGCCGGCGCAGGCCATCTCCGATATGCAGAGGGAGGGAGCCGGCTTTGCAGGGTTCGCGACCTGGCTGGACCTTACGCCGGCTCACCCCGATATGCTGGCCGTGCCAGACGCGGCGTCCGTCATCCAGCTGCCGTGGCGGCCTGAGGTCGCCTGGCTTGCTTCGGACTGCCTGATGGAAGGCAGGAGCGTCGCCCAGGCGCCCCGCAACACGCTGAAGCGCCTGGTGGCGGAAGCCGCGAAGGAGGGGATGCGTGTGAAAACCGGCGTGGAGCCGGAGTTCTTCCTCGTTACCCCTGACGGCAGGCAGATCGCAGACGAGTACGATACGGCGGCAAAATCCTGCTACGACCAGCAAGCGGTGATGCGCCGCTTCGACGTCATCGCCGAGATCTGCGACGCGATGCTCGATCTCGGCTGGCAGCCGTACCAGAACGATCACGAAGACGCTAATGGCCAGTTCGAGATGAACTGGCAGTACGACGATGTTCTGTCTACCGCCGACAAGCACTCCTTCTTCAAATTCATGGTGCGCTCGATCGCCGAAAAGCATGGTCTGCGCGCGACTTTCATGCCGAAGCCCTTCCAGGGTCTTACCGGCAGCGGCTGCCATGCTCACATCTCGGTGTGGGATCTCGGCGGCGGAACCAACGCCTTCGCCGACAAGAACATGGAACTGGGGCTTTCCGAGAAGGGCAAACATTTTCTCGGCGGCATCATGAAGCACGCCTCCGCGCTCGCGGCCATAACGAACCCGACAGTCAACTCCTACAAGCGCATCAACGCGCCGCGCACCGTTTCCGGCGCGACATGGGCGCCGAATACCGTGACCTGGACCGGCAACAACCGCACGCATATGGTCCGCGTGCCGGGACCGGGCCGGTTCGAGCTCAGGCTGCCCGACGGCGCGGCCAATCCCTACCTCATGCAGGCGGTGATCATCGCGGCTGGTCTCAGCGGCATCCGCACCAAGGCCGATCCCGGTCCCCGCAGCGACATAGATATGTACATGGACGGGCATACCGTCACGCACGGGGCCAAGTTGCCGCTCAACCTGCTCGACGCGCTTCGCGAATTCGACGAGGATACCGAGCTCAAGGCCGCGATGGGCGAGGACTTCTCGGCAGCCTATATCAAGCTCAAGCAGCAGGAGTGGAACTCCTACGCCTCGCATTTCACCCAATGGGAGCGCGACAACACGCTGGACGTCTGAGCTATCAACTACAGGACAGGCGCGTGATGCGCCAAGAGTTGAAGGGGCCGTGCGCGGCCTTCTGACACCCCGATATTCGCCCGGAACACCTGTGATGAAATACTCGATCTTCTCACTCGCGAAGGCTGCGCTGTCCGGCCATAAGGGTTGGACGCGGGCCTGGCGCGATCCGGCGCCCAAAAACCACTACGACGTGGTGATCATCGGCGGTGGCGGCCACGGCCTCGCCACGGCTTACTTCCTCGCCCGCGAATATGGCATCCGCAATGTCGCGGTGCTTGAAAAGGGCTGGATCGGCTCCGGCAACGCCGGGCGGAACACCACCATCATCCGCTCAAACTACGGCCTTCCCGGCAATACCGGCTTCTACGAGCTTTCGATGAAGCTGTGGGAGCGCATGGAGCAGGACCTCAACTACAACGCGATGGTGAGCCAGCGCGGCATCATCAATCTCTACCACTCCGACGCCCAGCGCGACGCGTTCGCCCGCCGCGGCAACACCATGCGCATTAACGGCATCGACGCAGAACTGCTCGACGCCGCGCAAATCCGCAAGGAACTCCCGTTCCTCAACTACGACAGCGCGCGCTTCCCAATAATGGGCGGCCTAGCGCAGCGCCGTGCCGGAACCGCGCGCCACGACGCCGTCGTGTGGGGTTATGCGCGTGCCGCCGACCAGCGCGGCGTCGACATCATCCAGAATTGCGAGGTCACCGGCTTCACCCGTATCAACGGCCGCATCAGCGGGGTCGAGACCACACGCGGCACGATCAGCGCCGGTAAAGTGGGTATGGCGGTCGCTGGCAACACCTCGCGCGTCGCCGCAATGGCCGGCATGAAGCTCCCGATCGAAAGCCATGTGCTGCAGGCCTTTGTCTCCGAGGCCATCAAGCCGCTTATTCCAGGCGTCATTACCTTCGGCGCCGGCCACTTCTATATCAGCCAGTCGGACAAGGGCGGCCTCGTCTTCGGTGGCGACCTCGACGGCTACAATTCCTACGCCCAGCGCGGCAACATGCCAGTGGTCGAGGACGTCTGTGAAGGCGGCATGGCGGTCATGCCGATGATCGGCCGAGTACGCATGCTGCGTCAGTGGGGCGGCATCATGGACATGTCGATGGACGGCACGCCGATCATCGACAAGACCCCCATCGATGGCCTCTATCTCAACGCCGGCTGGTGCTATGGCGGCTTCAAGGCGACGCCGGCTTCCGGTCTCGCCTTCGCCCACCTTCTGGCACGCGACGAGCCGCATTCCGAGGCCGCGCTGTTCCGGCTCGATCGGTTCCGCCGCGGCGCCATGATCGACGAAAAAGGCCAGGGCGCTCAACCAAACCTGCACTGAAAGCGAGACTGTTGGAATGCGTATTGCATGTCCCTTCTGTGGCGAACGCGAGTCGGGCGAGTTCACTTATCTCGGCGACGCCTCTCCCAAGCGGCCTAATTTTGCGGTCGACAGCGTAGCAGGCCCAGAGCCTGCCGAGGACGCATTCTACGATTACGTTTATCTGCGCGACAACGTAGCCGGCGTGATGCGCGAGTACTGGTATCACGGCGGCGGCTGCCGCTCCTGGCTGATAGCCGAGCGAAACACGGTGACGCACGAATTCGGATCGGTGACGGCGGCCCCCGGCGCCGGTGCGACCAAGCTGGCGCAGGCAGGAGAATGACCATGTCAGGCTATTCCGGATCGGAGCCGCTGAGCAGGACGGCTGCGCTTGACGCCAACGCTTCCGGTAGGGCTGCCCCTGTCAGCCAGTCGCATCGGCTGCGCAGCGGGGGGCTGATCGACCGCCAGTCGCCCCTGCAATTCTCGTTCGACGGCAAGACGATGACTGGCTATGCCGGCGACACGCTAGCCTCGGCACTCGTCGCAAACGGTGTCAAGCTGGTGGCGCGCTCATTCAAGTACCATCGGCCGCGCGGCATCATGACCGCTGGCTCAGAGGAGCCGAGCGCGCTCGTCGAGATGCGAACCGGCGCGCGCCGCGAGCCCAACACACGGGCAACGACGGCGGAACTTTACGACCGTCTCATGGCCAACAGCCAGAACCGCTGGCCGTCACTACGTCGCGACTTCATGTCGATCAACTCGCTGCTGGCGCCGATCTTCGTCGCCGGCTTTTACTACAAAACCTTCATGTGGCCGGCGAAGTTCTGGGAAACGGTTTATGAGCCGATGATCCGGCGCGCCGCCGGCCTTGGCAAGAGCGCCGAACTGCCCGATCCCGACCATTACGACAAGGCATGGGCGCATTGCGACGTGCTCGTCGTCGGTGGCGGGTCGGCTGGTCTTTCGGCCGCTTTGGCTGCAGGTCGTGCTGGCGCCCGTGTGATATTGTGCGAGGAGGACAGCCGCGTTGGTGGCCGCCTGCTCAGTGATGGCGGTGACATCGACGGCATGCATGCCGCGGACTGGCTGCGTCGCGCAACCGATGAACTCGCTTCGCTGCCGAACGTGCGCGTCATGACACGCACCGCCCTGTTCGGCGTCTATGACGGCGGCGTTTACGCCGCGCTCGAGCGTGTCAACGACCATGTCGCTGTTCCCGGTCCGCATCAGGTGCGCCAGCGGGTCTGGCGCATCGTCGCCAGGCGCTCCGTGGTTACCGCTGGCGCGATCGAACGGCCGATCGTCTTCCCGGGCAATGACCGCCCAGGCGTGATGATGGCGTCTGCCGTTCGGACCTATGTCAACCGCTTCGCGGCGATGCCGGGTCGGAGGGTGGCGCTGTTCACCAACAATGACGACGGCTGGCGCACGGTCGAAGCAATTCAGCGGGCCGGCGGCGAGATAGCGGCCGTCGTCGATCCGCGAGGAAGAGCGCCGGCGAAATATCAGGCGGTTGCCGGGCTCCGTGACGTGCGCGTGCTCACCGGCGGCGTTTCCGACGTTAAGAGGGGCGTCGACGGTGTCCGCAGCATCGTCGTGACCGGCCGGAATGGCCTGACGCAGCAGATCGAAGCTGACTGCCTTGCCGTGTCCGGGGGCTGGAACCCGAATGTCGGGTTGTCCTGCTTCCATCGTGGCAAGCCCGTATGGCGCGACGCTATCGCCGCTTTCGTCCCTGGCGACGCGCCCAGGGGCATGACCACTGCCGGCGCGGCCAATGGCGAATTCTCGCTCGGCGCCTGCCTGCGCGACGGCCATGCCGCGGGTGTCGCCGCGGCCGCCGAGTGCGGGGCGGCTGGCAATGCCGGCGAGGCGGCGGAGGCGTGCGACGACATCTACGCGATCTCGCCGCTCTGGCAGGTCAAGGCGAAAGGCAAGGCCTTTGTCGACTTCCAGCACGACGTCACTGCGTCGGATGTGACGCTGGCGCAGCGTGAAGGCTTCGAAAGCGTCGAGCATCTCAAGCGATACACAACGCTCGGCATGGCGACCGACCAGGGCAAGACCTCCAACGTCAACGGCCTGGCAATCATGGCGGAGGCTACGGGCCGAACCATCCCGGAAACCGGCACGACGATCTATCGTCCTCCCTATGCACCGGTGGCAATCGGCGCGCTCGCCGGCCACCACCGCGACGAAAATTTCCACGCCTGGCGGCTGACGCCATCGCATCATTGGGCAGCCGAACTGGGTGCTGTCTTCGTCGACACCGGCCTGTGGAAGCGCGCGCAGTGGTATCCAAAGCCGGGCGAGAAGGACTGGTTGGAATCGGTCACCCGCGAAGTCCTCTCCGTACGCAACAGCGTTGGTTTCTGCGACGTCTCCACGCTTGGCAAAGTCGACGTGCTCGGTCCCGACGCCGGCACTTTCCTCGATCGCGTGTACATCAACACGTTCTCTTCGCTCGCGGTCGGCAAGGCGCGCTACGGCCTCATGCTACGCGAGGATGGCATCGTCATGGATGACGGCACGACCTCGCGTCTGGCCGAAGACCATTACTTCCTGACCACGACCACCGCGAAGGCCGGCCCGGTGATGCAGCACCTCGAGTTCTGCCGTCAGGTGCTGTGGCCGGACCTCGACGTGCAGCTAACCAGCGCCACCGATCAGTGGGCGCAGTTCTCCATTGCTGGGCCGAAGACCCGCGATCTACTGCAGGCGGTCATCGAGCCGTCGGAAGACCTCTCGAACGAGGGATTTCCCTTTATGGGGGCGCGTGAGGTCAAGCTGCGCGGCGGCATTGTCGCTCGGCTGTTCCGCATTTCCTTCTCCGGCGAAATGGCCTTCGAGATGTCGGTGCCGGCCTGCTATGGCGAGGCGCTTGCCCGCAATCTGATGATTGCAGGCAAGCCGTTTGGCGTCACTCCATACGGTACCGAGGCACTCGGCGTCATGCGCATCGAAAAGGGCCACGTCGCCGGACCGGAACTGAATGGCACGACGACCGCCGATGACCTTGGGCTCGGCAAGATGATGTCGAAGAAAAAGGATTTTATAGGCCGCGTCATGGCCGGGCGCGAGGCGCTGACCGCGCCGAACCGTCAGGTGGTCGTCGGCGTAAAGCCGGTCGACCCGGTACGGCGCCTGCGTTCTGGTGCGCATGTCGTTCCCAAGGGCGTGATCCCCGGCCCGGAAACTGACCAGGGCTATGTCACCTCGGTCTGCTTCTCGCCGGTGCTCGCACAGTGGATTGGCCTCGCGTTGGTCGAACGCGGGCGCGGGCGCTTTGGCGAGATTGTTCGCATTCACGACCCGCTGCGTAGCGAGGACTACGAGGCCGAGATTTGCAACCCTGTCTTCTACGATCCCGAAGGAGTGCGCCAGCGTGGTTGATTATCTCTGGAATGCCCAGTCCCCGCTGCAGAAGGAGCTTGTTGCCGGCCGCCATGGCGTTACCGCCGGGCAGGCAGGCGTCACACTGACTGAGATCCGCGGCATCATGCTGGTGCAGGTTATGGCCAGACGCGGAAAGGCGGTCGAGACCGCCAAGGCGGCCAAAAAGCTGTTCGGCGTCGAGCCGCCTAGCACTCCCAAGGCTGTGATCGGCAAGATCGCCACACTTATCTGGTCTGGTCCCGACCAGTTCTTGGCTTTCGCTGCTCGGTCCGCGGATAGCCAGTTCGGTAAGCTCGCCGAGGTCTTTGCCGGGATCGCCTCGCTGTCGGACCAGTCGGATGGGCGCTGCCTGAGCCAGATCTCCGGCCCCCGCGCAAGGGAAGCGCTGGCAAAATTCTCGTCTCTCGATCTGGACGATACGATGTTTCCACCAGGGGCTACGGCGACGAGTTCGGTCGATCATACGCCAGTGAATATCTGGCGCGATGCGAACGGAGCGGACGGTGAAGCGGTCTTCAATCTTCTCGTTTTTACCAGTTTCGCCGATAGCCTGTGGAAGACCATTGTAGCGTCGGCTCTCGAATATGGGCTCGAGGCGTCGTCCGCCCACGCCGAATGAAAAGATAAGGAAAAATGGCTCTCTCCGGAAGCCACATCTAAATCGAGCTCGGTTTGTTTCGGCGAATGCGCGTTTGCCGTGGACAAGCTGCCACAGTCGCAGCCGTTCAAGAGGCGGCGAGCGGACCTCGAAGGCAGCGAATTTCAGGGACAGCGCCTTCAACCGCTCGGCCATCTGGCTGATCACTGTCGGGACTTTGGACGCCGGGATCGAGCTTTCCCAGCCATTCGAAGGATCGGATAAAAATTTCCGGCAGCCTGTCGGCGCGACAAAGCCTAATCGATTCAATGCCATTGCGGACATGCTGGAATTCGCGGTGCCATAAGTGCGGGAGGTCATTACTTGACAGCTTATTAACTTTGAAAGAAATTCCTCAGGGGAAATTATTTTTCCCGCAAAGCCGCAATGAAGCCGAAAACGGCCGGCAGGAGGAGGAAGAAATGGAAGCGACTTTAAGTCAGCAACACGGGGGCGCGACTCTCGATCAGCGGATCGACAGAATGCATGCGCGGGATCGAGCCGGCCTCGTAATTTTCATTGCGGTGCTCTGGTGCACCATGTTGTTCGCGCTGTTCAGCGTATGGTCCTACATTTCCATCCCGGCCATCCGCGTCATCCTGTCGGTTGCTTGCGCCCTGGTGCTGGCGTTCAACACGGCGGCTATCGTGGCCATGCTGCGCCACTACGTTGAAGACAAACACTTCATTTATGGCCTCGACATCAAGCATCTCGACGAGATGCGGCGCCGCCGGACCTGAGGAGCGCACAATGGCTTACAAACCTCCGAAACAGAGCATAGCCGGTCAGATTTTCGACGTCTTGACCTTGCTCGTGCTCACCGTGGGCGCTCTGTACATTCCACTCTATTTGGGCCTCGCGGGTGCAGCTAAGGTGCCGAACCCGATTGCCAATCCGACCTGGGAAGCACTCGGCCAGAACGCCACCGAGCAGCAGCAATGGGCCGCCCTCGGTATCACCGATCCGGCAGCCGCCAACGACATCATAACCGCCCGCTTTGACTACAGCTTCAGCTGGGCCGCGCTGATCGTCATGATCGTGCTTGTCATCGGCTACTTCGTCATGGTCGTGCGGCTTTCTGACAGAGAATACCGCGAAGTCATCGAAGAACGCTTCGGCGACGAGCGCTAGGGGAGGCTACAATGGATACCTGGAACATCCTGGAATACATCGCCTGGGCGCTCTCCGCCACGTTCGGCGTATTGATGCTCATCGACCTCGTTCGCATCGACACCACCTACGACAACGAGCTGCTGATCTCTTCTCGCGAAGGCGAGATCGAGGCAACGGCGGAACGCCACGAGATCTGAGGGGACGATGATGGCAAATGCAACATCGACGGCAGCTAGGCCGGAACGGCTTCAGCTGCTGCGCGTGCTCGGTCCAGCGCATATCTGGGCCCTTGGCGTCGGCATCGTTCTGGTCGGCGAATATATGGGCTGGAACTTCTCGGTTGGCAAAGGCGGCATGATCGCCGGCCTCATCGCCTGCTGGGTTGCCGGTCTGCTCTACACCTGCGTGGCCATGATCGATTCAGAAGTGACCTCGACGGTTGCCGCTGCCGGCGGCCAATACGCCCAGGCCAAGCACATCGTCGGTCCATTAATGGCCTTCAATGTCGGCCTGTTCCTGGTCATGGCCTACACAATGCTTGAAGCCGCCAACGCGATCACCGTCGGCTTCCTGCTCGATACGGTTGCCGGCATGCAGGGCCATTCCGGGCTCAACCAGCAGCCCTTCATCATCCTCGCCATTATGTTCCTGGCATGGCTCAACTACCGCGGCGTGCTGGCGACCTTGACCTTCAATCTGGTTATCACTGCAATCGCCTTCCTGGCCATCGTTGCGCTGTTCGTCGCTGTGCAGTTCGGCGCTTCGGCCGTGCCCCTGGACTTTTCGGCGATCACCACGGATCCGCTGCCCTACGGCTGGGTCGGCATCGTCGCCGCCCTGCATTTCGGCTTGTGGTACTATCTCGGCATCGAGGGCACCTGCCAGGCTGCCGAAGAAGTGCGCTCGCCCGCGCGTTCGCTGCCTTACGGCACGATGGCGGGCATCATAACGCTGCTGATCGCAGCCACCATGACCTGGTATGTCTGCTCCGGCCTCGTGCCTTGGGAATATCTCGGCCAGGCCGGCACACCGCTGTTCGATGCCGCTCGCGTCACCGGCAGCACCGGGCTGATGGTCCTCCTGTTCGTCGGCACGATCTTTTCGACACTCGCTTCGGCAAACGGCTGCATCAACGACGCCTCGCGCGCCTGGTTCTCGATGGGTCGTGACCGTTATCTGCCGACCTGGTTCGGTGCGGTGCATCCAGTCTATCGAACGCCTTACCGGGCCATCGTCTTTCTGGTTCCGATCGCGCTGATTTTCGCGCTCGGCGCACCGCTCGACCAGGTTGTGACCTTCTCAATCCTGTCCGGGCTGCTCGGCTACACTTTCATGACCTTCAACATGGTGATGTTCCGTAACAAATGGCCGCTCGACACGATCAAGCGCGGCTATGTACATCCATTCCATCCGCTTCCGACGGTCGTGCTGCTGATCCTGTGCTCGACAGCCTATTTCGCTGTGTTCCTTGGCTACGGCACGCAGCTGATCGCGATGATGTGCTTCTACATCGTGGCGTCGCTCTGGTTTCATTTCCGGCGCTACCGTTTCGTGCGTCGCGGCGACCAGTTCACGATGCCCTGGCCGAAGCCGCAAGGTTACTGATCCAACCAAAGTGGCGGCGCGACTGGCGCCGCCACTTCCATTTGAAGGCGACCTTGATGATCACCACCATTGCCTTTTCAGCCTTCATCGTCGCCTCCTGCGTCTGGATGGGCAAGCGTGTGATCGCCGATCATCGCGCTGCGCTTGCCCAGCGCCGAGGCCTGCTGGACGAGGCGGCGAGTCTCTTTTCCAATGCCCGCATCAGCTTCGCCGCCGATCATTTCCCGATTCTCATCGGACGCATTGAGGACGGCAGGCAGGCCAAGATCGAACTCATCGCCGACACAATGGTGACACGCCGGCTGCCGCAACTCTGGCTAAGGGTGACGCTCAGCGAAGCTGGCGAACGCCGCGGGCCAACTATCGGCGCGCTGGCCCGCCCGACCGGGGCCGAGTATTATTCGCTCGTCCATGAAATGCCCGAATGGATGACGCCGCCGGCGACTGATGCTTCGCTGCTGATGCGGGGCGACGGTCGTGCCACAGCGTGGCAGATCGAACGTGTTTCGGCTATGTTCCGCGGCCTTTTTGCCGATCCGGCCGTAAAGGAAGCTGTCATTTCGCCGCGCGGCTCGCGGGTGATCCGTCAGGCTGCGCAGGGTGAGCGGGGAGCGCATCTGTTGCTTCGGCAGATCCGCTTTCCCGCTACGGCGATTTCACCCGACCTCGTCAGAAAGGGGGTCGCCGAGGCCGCCGCCTTGAGCAGAACGCTAGCGACGCGCGACGCCGCACCTGCCGCCTACGACGAGGTCGCCTATGGTTAAGCCGATCAATCCTTATCTGGTCCTTGCATTGGCGATCGCATTGCCAGGCGCCGGCCATGTCGCCGTGCGCGATGCGCCGCGCGGACTCGCCTTTGCCTTCTTCGTAGTGCTGTTTTCGGTTGTCAGCTACATGACGACAATGCCCGATCAGACGTTCATCGGCCGACATGCGGGTGGGCTGTTTGTTTGGGCGCTGTCGATCCCGGATGCATATCGTCGGGCCCGCATTCTTGCAACCAGGTAGTGGCTCATGACGGCGACCATGCCGGTCGTCGCCGCTTCCGCGTCCGTCTGCATGACCAATGGTGGCTCGGCCAGCGCAGCAATCAGGACTGCAATGCAGGCGGCCAGTCGAGACGATCAAAGACCTGCGCAACGACGAGGCTGGCACCAGCACATTGCCATAGTAGCAAGCTAGACACGTGCCGACCGCCGCCGACAGGACTCGCTAAAAAAAGCGGGACTATGATCTGGGGGATTTCGACGATGAGAGATGCAGACTGAAACCACTCGAGAACCCTTTCGGGCCGAGGTTGTCACCCATGTCTTAGGTACATTCTGTTACCTATGTCTCCGGGTTGTACAAAGGGGAAATGGTGCCCAGAGGCGGAACCGAGAGAACTGACTATGTGGCTGTTTCGGAATGCATTTTCGACGCGAAAAGAGCCGCCGATACCAACATAAATACCAACAGAATTTTTCTGTGGATTGGTGCGATTCCAATTCTCAGTGGTAAGAAATCGACGTCCTCGTAGCGAAAGTTCGCAACCGGCGAACCCGTGGAAGCTATGTGGGGATCGACGGTCGCGAGTGAGCCAGTCTTTATCTCACTCGGAGCCGATCCCGCTTGTATGTCATATTGCTGCGCAAAGGCAATCCCGATCTGTGGGCTTGATCGGTCAAATCGCCTCGCCGAATGTGGCAGCGCAGGCGGCATACCGATAGTCGAAGTCATGGCGTAAAAGTAGTCGCCAAAGATACAGCGAAGAATAAACGCAAGCATCGATAAGGCAACATTATCGTTCGTTTGGTGTCCACGACAGGCGCGGCGGTTTTTGCCATTTCGGTTGCAATAAGCGCCGCACTGATTCATCCTCGTCGGCGATGATTCTGCGACCCAAATCCTCTCCGCGCCACCAGGCGACTATGCTCGGCGCCGCCACGTCCGCGCAGGCGGTCACGTTGCCGGGCTGGCTGCGCCGCGCCGTTCCGGATGCGCAAAGCCTTGCCGCGAAAGGGCTTGGGCCAAATGGCCTTGAGGACGTCGCGATCGCCGCGGGCGCCGCGATCGGCGCGCTCGATGCGGTGGTCCGCCGGCAGGAGCGATGGGCCGGCGTATGGCGGCAGCGGCTGGCGCTCGCCGCGGCCGCGGTAACGGCGCGGCAGGCGGGGCGTGTCGAGGACGATGCGGCGCTGCGCGATGCCGTGCTGCTCACGCGGCCGGGCGATTTTTTGTCCGTCGGTCCCGCCGGGCTTTTGTTGCTCGCCTGGCGCCAGCTGGCTACCCGGCCCGCGGAGGAACTGCTGACGGAGAAAACCCTCACTGCGGTGCTAGAAGAGTTCGGCTACGCCCCGGATGATGCGGTGGTCAGCGATCTGGCGGATGATCTCCGGCAGCTCGCCGCCGGCGCTGGCATGGTCGCAACGCTGACCGGCACATTCATGGCCGCCGAACGCCACGGCTTCGCCCGAGCCTTCGGATGCTGGCTCGCCGACGCGTTGCTGGCGCAACGGCTGGGTTGGGTACACGCGGTGCCGCTGCTGGGCCCCGAGGCAGCCTTGGGCACAGGCGCTCGCCCGCGTCGATCGACAGTCAGCTCTGGGGCGACAAGCACTGAGACAGATATTGAGCGTGCCAAAGGTGTGCTTGCCGCGCAGGCGCGCGCCGCGCTACGCGCCATCGATTTGTCGGCCGAGTTTGACCGCCGCGCGGAAAAACTGCTTGCCGTGGCGCCAAAACTCCGGGCCAAGGCGGCTGACGCTGTTGTCGACAAGCTGCTGTCCGACGACGCGATCGTCGCATCCGAAAAGGTCGCCGGCATGAGCGCCCGCAGCCTACGCCGCCTGTTCGAGCGCCTGGTCGAGCTCGGAGCCGTGCGCGAATTGTCAGGCCGATCGACCTTCCGCATCTATGGGCTGTGATCGATGGTTGAGGCGCGCGCGAAACAGGAGAGGGGACGATCAGGTGACGGCCGGTCAAATGACCATTTGTTTGATCCGGAATTGGATCATCTGCCACCGGAGGCGCGCTGGCGGGAATGGATGAATCGCGTCGAGGCGACCATTTTTGCGGCGAGCGAGCCGGTCGGCCGCGAGACGCTGGTAAGGCAGGCCGGCATAGCGGAGCAGACCTATTATCACTGGAGGAAGGCCGCGACACCTGTATCGGACAGCGATGATCTGAAGGACCTTGTCGCGCTCGAGGACGAAAACAAACGACTAAAGAGCCTGCTTGCGGAACGCCTTCGCAAGGAGAATGCGGAACTGAAGAAGAAGCTTGGGTTGGCGCAGTAGTGTCGCTTGGCAGTTAATTAGGTTCTTCCTCAATTTGTGTGGTGGCCCCCGAAACAGAGCCCCAATGTGGATATTTTGAGCGGTTCAGCGTCCGCGCGACGCAACGATGCGTGCTTCAAACGGTTCAAACGTGCGGATCTGGCGGCAAATTTGAGCAGCACCACACAAATTGAGGAAGAACCTAATTAACTGCAAAGCGACAACTATCCCGCCTCGGAACTGAGCGAAGCTATCGTGGTCTTTGCCGAAACGGCATCGAGCCCCTACGGTATGTCGTCGATGAACGCAGGGCAGCGGGCGCCACACCGGCAAACCTTCCGCGAAGACCGTCGCCTGAAGCCGCCGCAGCCTTGGCTATTAAGTGCACAGCTAACCAAATGAAATCATCGACAAACGATTCTCATATTAACTGCAAAGCGACACCCTCCCCCCGATCGGGCTCTTGGGGGAGAACGGCAGCAGCGTCTGAAACCGTAAGTGCGGCGGGTTGAACCTATATCCAGCCCGGGGGTATTGTCCGTTGGTTGTATCGTCGGCGGCAGGAATCGGTGATCCGGCGATGAGAGGGGACGCTCTCCGCCGTTTGTTTGGAGCGTAACCGTGGACGGCCGCACTCATCCTTCGGCGGCAGGACACCCGATGAGGTCTATGATATGGCGGAAATGACGGAGCAACTGGCGGCGTAAAAACAACCCAGATCCACCTTGGCCAGGCTGCCAAACTGTCTCACCAAGCGGGTCCACCTCTGAGTGTCCGATCCAAAAAGGAGTGAGTGATTTCAGCAGGTTGTGATTCTGTCGGATTGCTGAGATTCGACGGAGATCACGATGCCTTGGACCGAAACCACTCGCCCGCAGTATGAACGGCGCTGCCCGCGCTATGCAAGTGATCTGACCGATGAGGAGTGGACGCTGATCGAACCGATGATGCCGGCACCGAACCGCATCGGTCGGCCGCGCAAGACGGAGCTGCGCGAGATCGTGAACGCGCTTCTGTATATGGCATCCTCGGGTGGCATTCCGGCCAAGAGCAATCGGCGGGAGCCTATCGCGCACGACCGTGAAAAGTATCGCTGGCGCAATCTCGTCGAACGCCTGTTCAACAAGCTCAAGAACTGGCGACGCATCGCCACACGATATGATAAGACCAAGGAATCCTACATCGGCTTCGTCAGTCTCGCTTCAGCACTGCTTTGGATACCCTTTGTCCACGAGACCTAATGCGGCCGTGCTTTCAGAAACGCTCGACTGAAATTAGATTGTGAAACCAGTTCATCTTGGGGAGAAGGCATGGTTCGCAACGCAACCGGCCGACATGTCGCGCTCGTCATAGGTAATGGTCGATACGGTCCCTACGGCAATCTGCCCAATGCTGTCCGTGACTGTAAGATCGTTGCGGACAAGCTGAAGAAACTGGGGTTCGAGGTCGATAGGGAGACCATCGTTGCGAACGCCACGGCGAGTGCCATGCAGGAGGCGGTCGAAGCGCTTCTTCGAAAACTGAATTCCGGCGTGCCGGCCGAAACTGCGCTTATCTATTTCGCTGGACACGGCTTCCAAGAGAGGGGCCGGAATTATCTTCTCGGTGTTCCGGACGACGAGGGCAGGGTGGGGGCGCTCTCTTTGCAGCGCATGTTAAGCAGCCTGCGCACCGAGGGAGAACGGCCACTTTGCGACCGGCGGCTGATCTTCCTCGACGCCTGCCGCGACAGTTTCGAAAGCGAGCGCCTGGCTGACACGTTCCAGCGGACACGGAAGGCAATTGCTGGGATTCGCCCCGAAATAATCCCTGGGCTAGTTGATGCTGACTACGGCTCGGAGACCTTTCTCGCGTTTTCGGCTCAGCCAGGCAAAAGGGCTCTCGACGGCATCGCCGACGCACCGAATAGCCCCTACGCCGCAGCACTAGTTGAAAATCTCGATGTTGCCGACCTCTCGCTGCCGGTCCTCATGGGGCGGGTGCATAGGGACGTAGTCAAGGCAACGGATGAGCGACAAAAACCACAGACCCATTCGACACTGACGCGTCCCTTCTATTTCAACCCGCAGCGACTGCTCTTCCTAGCAGTGAATGCCATGGCAATGCTTGCGGTGACGATCTCCTTGGGTGTTCTTGGGTCGGCCGTGTTCCAGTTCGGAGTAGATCTCGCAAACGGCTCCGAGCAAGCTGGCTTTCTCTCACTTGCGATCGGACTCTTCGTCGTCTCGGTAGCGTGCCTAGTATACGGCGTTGCGCGGGCCGTTAGCTATACGCGTGGACTGACGGCACCCGATGACAAGGACAAGGCTCGGGAGATCGGTGCCGCTAGGGCCGGTCACGGCGCGATCGGCGGCATACTCGGCGGCATCATCGCGGCGCCGCTTATCGCGCTGCCGTATTGGTGGAACTGGCGCGTCAATGTCCTGCACCCGGAGCTCTGGGTCGGCGAATGCACCGCTCGTCTTTGGTACGATCCAAATACGCCGGAGCTCTGCCCGAGGCTGTCCGATCTGCTGGTCGAGATCTCCCTGGCCACCGTCGTAATATCTACACCTCTCGGTTTCCTGTCGGTGCTGCTCGCTAACCATTTGATGGGGGCGAAAGCCGCGGAACGGCACTTGGCGCGGATGATGCTGATTGGTGGGACCGCCGGAGGCACACTTGCAGGGCTCTTGGTTGGACCGGTCATCACGGCCTATTTCGGCGCGCAGGACCGGCCTTTTGTGGAGCCGACCGCCTACTTCGCAATCTCAGCAGTGTGCGTCGCAATAGTCGCGTTCAGCATTGACAGTTATGCGATCGAATTTGTCTCCCGCGCGCGCCTTATCCGCAGTGTGGTGGGCGCGTTTGTCGGGATGGCCGTTGCTGGCATGGCGTTGGGCGGGGCAGTGGGGCTTCTCTACGCGATCGGCTTCATTCAGGCTACTCTATCTTGGGCAAGCGACGGCTTTTGGAACGAAGCGCTGCCGTATTCGCAGCGGCTTTTCTACCTTATCGTCGCGGGCCTCCCGTACGGTATGGTGTTCGGCGCTGCCCTCGGGCTGATGATCTCGGTGACTCGGCTGATGAGCGATAGAACCATCGTTGCGGAGCGCGCCGTCATCTGGAAGCGCCGTGCCCTGCGATACTACTTCAAATGGCGCCGGATCGTGTTATTGTCTTTGAAATATACTTATCGTCCCCAAGAGGAAAATGACATGAGCGACGATACTCCTGCTCCCCTGGACTCCAGGCAAGGGTTTTCTGGGCAGGCGGTTCCATTGTGGATGCTGACGTTTGACAAATCAGGTAAATGCACGTCACCAAAACATCGAGACGCCGTTGTTCGAGCGATCGAGGACGGGGACTACACTGACACGATAGTCTACTGTCACGGCTGGAACACCGACTATGCGCACGCCAAGCGCCTGTACACAAGGTTTCTCGATGGCGTTGGGGGAATGGCCACGGAACGGGGGATCAAACGCAAGGTGATGTTCATTGGTATCGCGTGGCCAAGCGCTGCTTTGGTCTGGCGTTCCGAACAGACACCAGACCTTGCCGCCGACCAACCGGAAGAGCCGGATGATGTCGCGTTCCTGACCGAGGACATGGCTCCCGGCCGCGCGGACGCGTTGCGCGTGCTGGTCAGGGGGCGGGAGAATCTGGACGCAAAGGAAGTCTCCGCGCTTGCGGCGCTTCTAGGTCCAGAACTTGCAGCGACAAGCGAAGATGAGGACCCGGAGGCCAAGTACCCCTTAAGCGAACGGGATCTTGCGCTAATCCTTAGAGTTGCTGGGCGGGATGGCGCAACCGACGGAGCGCCGGACACTGGCTTCACCGGAGGCGCGTCGCCGGGATCCGCCGCGAACGGTCCCAATGCGGCGGGAGGCTTGTCCGATCTCTTCGGGCTGCGAAAGGTACTGCGCGTAGCAACGGTCCTGAAAATGAAGGACCGCGCTGGTGTCGTCGGCGCAGGGCTTTCCGACACGCTCGAGCGTATCCTCACCCAAACCGAAACGCGCCTGCATCTAGTGGGGCACTCCTACGGCACCAAGGTCGTGATGACGGGTCTCTGCCGGGCCGCCCCCAGCCGCAAGGTGCGTTCGGCGCTCCTGCTTCAGCCGGCAGTCAATCTCCTCGCCTTCGCTCCTGAGGTCGCAGGCCGGCCCGGGGGATTTCGTGCGGCGCTTACCCATACCGAAAGGCCGATCCTCGTCACCCACTCCCGTGATGACCTGCCGCTGCGGCGCCTATTCCACCTCGCCGCGCGCCGCCGCAAGGACTTGGGAGAGGTGATGACCGCGCCGGACATCAGTCGCTTCGCCGCGATGGGTGGCTACGGCCCGAGAAACCTCGCTGGCGGAGAGTCTGTTTCCTTCGAAATACCGAATCCCTTCGAAGACTATCCGGATCCGGGCGGTGCGTCGATCGTCAGTCTCGACGCGAGTGGCAAGATCGAAGGCCATTCCGACGTAACGAAACCCATAACTTTCTGGGCCATGCTCGGGAACCTGGGAGTGTAGCGCACGATGGCTGATATGATACGACGTGACGAGAACCTCGTTGCCGTGCGCGTCGCGCGATCGATGCAGCGCCAAGACCCCAAGCGAACGCCTGATCCGTATGTAGACGCCGAACTTCTGCGCGGAGACGAGAAGTTTGAAAGCCTATCGGTCCCACTCGCTGCGCTGGCCGGCGACATGCCCGATCGCCTCTGGGATCTCTTTCGGGCCGGCGCCGACGCGGCGGAAGGTACGCCGGTCTGGCTGCAACTCACCTTCGGCGTCGGTAGCCTCGCGTCCTTTCCATGGGAGGACAGTGTCGAGGGGATCGGCGTTCCGCTTCTGCGTGTCCCGAACTTCGCGCGAAACGGGTATCGCCGGGATCCTGAGGGTGCAATAATCATCTGCGCTGGGTCTCCCATCGCCAAGGACAGCCCGCCGATGACTGAGGAACTTCTCAGTCTGATTAGAGATTTGCGGGAGGCGTCGTCCGGCAAAATCTGGATCTTCGCGTCGCCGCAGGATTATCGATTGCGCGACGATCTGGAGCGTCTCGCCAAAGACCCGGGTATCGTCGTACCGGCACCGCCGGATACCGTTCAGGCTCCCGCACGCCGGTCTGGCATCAGCACACGGACCACAGTGACCAATCCATGGCTCACCTGGATGATTGACGCCCTCGGGTCCACGAAGGTCCACGTCGCGCACTTCATCTCTCCGGGCTACTTGTCGGGCGAGAACGGGGCGCTCGCGCTGCCGGAGACGCCCATCCATGATAGAGATCGTGGTTTCGCCAGATTTGTTGGGGCGGAAGAACTCGCTACCTTCCTCGACACAGTGCAATGCCAGATCGCCGGTTTCACCGCTGTCGGCTCTGCGAAATGGCGTGCCGGTATCCCGGTCCTTGCCAACGACCTGTCTTGGCTCCGCCCCGGGCCTATCGTGGCGGCGAGCCGCGGGGAGGCGGCACCGGGTCGGGCCTACGGTGCGCTGATCGCGGGTTTTGACCTCGGCGACGCGCCCAATCCGGGGCTGATGTTCTCGGTTCATCCGAGCGCGTTGGAGATCACGTCGGACGCTATGAACTTCCGGACGCTCACGCTGGGAGACCACCCGATCGGGCTGGAGAGCTCTTCCCCGGATTACACCGCTTTCGTGGAGCGCGACGTACCGGACGAAATTTCAAGCGCACTGACGCGGCTATCGACCGCGCGGCCGCAATCGCCGGCCCAACGCGCCCGCACCCGCGGCGCACTCAACGCGCTCGAACTCGTCGCACGACTGACCGGGGGGGAGTTGTGAGATGACCGTCCGCATCCTCTTCGAACCGGCACAGGAACTCTCCGGGGAAATTGTGACCCAGTTCCACCTCGAAAAGGAGACTGTCAATCTTCCTGTGGCGGCAAGAGTTCCCGTCAACATGGGCGCACTCTCCTCTGTCATTCAGCAATACGAAAGTGGCACCAACCCGACCGCTACCGTCGTAAAGGACGTGGGCTCGGCGCTCTGGAGCAACATCGCCCGGCATCAGAACGCTACCGAAGCCTTTCGCGACGCGCTCAACGGCGCGGACAGTGCGGTCGTTCGGCTGACGTTCACTGCGCTCGGCGACGAGGCGCGGGCGCTCCCTTGGGAAACCATGTATTCTCCGCACGGATTTCTCGCCTTTGGTTCCCAGGTCCCGATCATTCGCGAAATCCCGGATACCGGACGGACCGCCCCACTCGCGATCGAAGCCGGCATGCCCTTCAAGCTGCTGGCCGTTATCGCCGCGCAGGGAGGCGATGCAAATAGCGAATGGCGCGCTCTGCGTCGTGCCCTTCAGGCGGCTGGGGGCGGGATGCCCACCGAAGTCCTTGTCCTGTCGTCGTCGAAAGCGGTCGTCGATGACATCAAGTCTGCCGGAACCGACGGCATCGCGGCTCGCAAGATGCCGGGATCGAAGCAGGATCTGGTGCACGCGATCGCAGAATTCGCGCCGCACTACGCGCATTTCTTCTGCCATGGCGAGCCGACCGGCGGGAACCTCGTGCTCGAAAACGGCGGCGCCGAGTACGGCGAAGAGCGCTCGCTCTTTCTGGATCTCGTCGATCTCAAGCAGAGCCTTCTGGGCACGACCTGGATCGTCGTTCTCAATGCCTGCTCGCTCGCCGGCGACGGCGCGGATCAGAGCGGAGAGACCGCGAGCCTATGCGAGAAACTGGTCCAGCAGGGCCTTCCCCTGGTAATCGGGATGCGTGCGCCCGTCAGCGAGTCCAATGCCAACCGCTTTGCCGAGGGCTTCACAGGCCGCGCGCTGGCCGCCATCGCGCGGACGCTGGAGAAACCCGGCACCACAGATCTGAACCTCGGTCGCTGCTTCGCCGCCGCGTGCCGCGATATTCTGGCCGACAATCCGCAGCCGCCCAACGCGGCGGCGGAGGTCTTCCGCGAATGGTCACTACCTGTCTACACGACCCGGGAAGGATTCGGACTCATCGAAAGACCGCCACCTCTCCCGCCGGAGGCGGCCGAGATGATCGCGGAGGATGTCCTTGACGGCGACACCCCGCGCTTGGACACGTTGGCCACGCTGAAACGCGAAGAACTCGCGGGCGAACTCGACATGCTCAGCGATCTAATTGCGAAGCTCGACTCGTACGCGCCACACGTCATCGACGGGATCGAAGCCCGCATACGGGAGATCAAGACCGCCTTGACAGGGGTGCCGGTCCAGATGACGGGTCACCCCGGATGACGCTTCCCGAAAAACTGCAGCTCAATGCGTGGTCTGGCGGGGGCAATGACGGCGCGGTAGTGGACGATTACGCCTCGCGGATTTTAGCGGGTGGTCTCGCCGTGGCCGATAAGAGCCTGCCCGCCACTCCGGCTAATCTGCGCGACTGGCGCGATCCCCGCGTGGGATGGGGCATCGTCCTGCCCGCGCGGGACAGCTACGCGCAGCACGCCGGCACTGTCGACGACGAGCCTGAGTCGATTTGCCGCCTCATGGCCGCACGGCCCGGCGCGCCCATATTCCGCATCGACGGACACTGGACTCCGGGCAGTCTGACACGAGTCTATTCCGACGGTCGCACCGTCGTGCTGCAGCTCAGCGCCATGATGCTCGGAACCGGCGAGGGCTGCATTCCCTACTACCTGCTGATCGTCGGCTCCCCCGCCGAGATACCGTGGGAGGTGCAGTACAATCTACAAGCGTATCACATGGTCGGCCGGCTGGACCTGACGGAAGAGGGGCTTTCCAACTACGTGAACGCCCTCATCTCCGGATGGAGCGACCGCCCACCCACGCCCTCACATTCGCTGTTCTGGAGCGTCGATCACGGCGGCGGCGACATCACCACACTCATGCGCCGGACCGTCAGCGAACCGATCTACGACCGCTTCGCTAATGACCATCACACGCCGGCGCTGATCGATGGCGCGCGCCATCTTTGCGACGAGCACGCGACTGGCGAGGACCTGGCCCAAACCATCGAGCAACACCTTCCGAGTCTCATCGTCACGAGCAGCCACGGCGTGACGTCGCCGCTCGACGAGCCCTTGGCGATGCAGAGAACACTCGGAGTACCCGTCGATGCCGAATATCGTGCACTCGACCCAGCCGCATTCACCGAAGATGCGGCGCCCTACGGCGCCCTCTGGTTTGCGCAGGCGTGCTGTTCGGCAGGCGCGAACGCCCACAGCGATTTCAGCGACTTGCTGAAACCCGCCACTGCGGCGCACAGAATCGTTACGGCCGTCACAGCCTGCGGCAATGTTAGCGCGCCCTTGCCCCGGTCGCTTCTCAGCGCGAAGCGACCGGCTCGCGGCTTCGTCGGCCATGTGGAGCCCACGTTCGACTGGTCGCTCCGCCATCCCGAGACCGGTCAGTACATGACGAACGCCTTTCGCGAATGCTTCTTCGAGCGCCTCTTCACGGGAGACCCGATCGGCCTCGCCCTGCGGCCTATTCGAGAAGCAGGGGGGCGCCTTCGATCGGGATACGAGGATGCGAAGGAACGCCTCATCGAGAAAGGCGACGAAGATCAACTTGGAATCCTGCTCGCCATGAAACTCGCGGCGCAGGACTGGCGGTCCATCGTTTTTCTTGGCGATCCGACGGTCGCTGTGTTTCCGTGACCGCGCGGTAGCACCTGCTGACGCGGCGCCTTATTGAACGGCGACTGCTCAACACCATCGTATGCGGCGTCTCCGCCCCATTGATTTTGGTTGCAACGGTCAGGTGTAGCGCTTGCAGGATGGTCCTATGAGCACGTCGGGGAGTCCCGGACGTGCTCATTGTGAGGCGCTG
>NZ_AHAM01000083.1 GCF_000236565.1 Mesorhizobium alhagi CCNWXJ12-2
GAGCGCAACGTCGCGTCGTCCGCATGCCCCAGAGGCTAGACGCGCCATTGGTCGCGGCCCTTGGAAGCGTTGGTTTCGAACGGACCGTCGGCAATGCCTCTTCCTGTTGCCGAAGCGGCCCGCGAAAGCTTGGGGTTTATTCAACCGGCAAACATTGCCGATGCGATGTCGGCTCTCGTCTATCATTCCATCTCGCGCTCGCCGCCCGTTGTGTCTCGCGGCGAAAATGTTTACCGTCGGTGAAAATTGCATAGACGAGCAGCAATGACATGGCGAAGACCAACGCGGCGGAAGCAAAGAAGAGCCGCAAGGCGCTTGGTACTCCCACAACAAAGATCCAGGGCGTCGATGCGGCGAGACGACCGCTAGGCGTGCCTTTGACACAGGATCCTCATGCCGTTCGCGACACCCGCGAGAAGGTGCTTGAGGTCGCGATCGGCCATGAGGTCCGCGCCTTTCGCAAGAAGCTTGGCATTACCGTCGCCGACCTTGCGGCGGCCACGGACATCTCGCTCGGCATGCTGTCAAAGATCGAAAATGGCATTACCTCGCCATCCTTGACGACGCTACAGGCGCTGTCGCGCGCGCTCGGTGTGCCGCTGACGGCCTTCTTTCGCCGCTTCGAGGAAGAACGCAACGCTGTCTTCGTTAAGTCGGGCGAGGGCGTCGACGTCGAGCGCCGTGGCACGCGCGCCGGCCATCAGTATACGCTGCTCGGGCACATCGGCTCGGATTCCAGCGGCGTCTTGGTCGAGCCTTACCTGATTACGCTGACGGAAGACTCGGATATCTTTCCGACGTTCCAGCATGACGGCCTGGAATTCCTCTACATGCTTGAGGGCGAGGTGGTTTACCGTCACAGCAACAATCTCTACCGGATGACGCCGGGCGACAGCCTGTTCTTCGACGCCGATGCGCCGCACGGTCCCGAGGAACTGACGCGTTTGCCGATCCGGTATCTGTCGATCATTTCCTATCCCCGTAGAAGCGCTAACGCGTAAGCATGCGGGCCGCGATAAAGCCCCTCCCAATTGCAACCATCCCAGCGCAACCAATCAGCACTGGTGAGGCGCTCGGACTCCAAGCCTCTGCGCCTGCACTGTGCCAGATGATGTTTTACTGTAGGAATAAAAAATTCATCACAGTTGAATAGCAGCAGGGAAGCTGCTAGCTTTTGCGACAGTGCAATCGCTGAGGTGGCTGGGATGTGCGGGATCGTAGGACTCTTTTTGAAAGACAAGTCGCTGGAGCCGCAATTGGGCGCGCTTCTCTCCGAAATGCTGGTCTCAATGACCGACCGCGGGCCTGACAGCGCCGGTATCGCGATCTATGACGGTGGGGCGAGGGGACACGGCAAGATCACCATCCAGTCGCCGATTCCCGCAGCGGATTTTCCAGGTCTCGACGTGGAGCTCGGCAACGAGATCGGCGCCAAAGTTTCGACCTTGGTAAAGTCTACCCACGCAGTGCTTGACGTGCCCACCGACAAGCTCGAGGCGGCCCGTGCCGCGATCGCCGAGCTGCGCCCCAACGCGCGCATCATGGGCGTGGGCGAGGCCATCGAGATCTACAAGGAAGTCGGACTACCGGCCGAGGTCGTGAAGCGCTTCGAGGTCATCGCCATGAAAGGCAGCCACGGCATCGGCCACACCCGTATGGCGACGGAGTCGGCCGTGACCACGCTTGGGGCACATCCCTTCTCGACGGGGCCGGACGAGTGCCTGGTGCACAACGGTTCCCTGTCGAACCACAACAATCTTCGGCGCGAGCTGATCCGCGACGGCATGCGCTTCGAGACGGAGAACGACACGGAGGTGGCTGCCGCTTACCTGTCGTCGAAAATCGCCCATGGCATGAATCTCGGCGAGGCGCTGAAAAGCAGCTTGAGCGACCTCGACGGGTTTTTCACTTTCGTGGTCGGCACAAGGAATGGCTTCGGCGTGGTCAGAGACCCAATTGCGTGCAAGCCGGCAGTGCTTGCCGAAACCGACAGCTATGTGGCTTTTGGCTCGGAATACCGGGCATTGGCGAACCTGCCAGGGATCGAAGACGCCAAAATCTGGGAGCCGGAGCCTTCCACTGTCTATTTCTGGGAGCACTAAGATCATGCACTCGACCAATCTTGCCACAGCGCCGCTTGAGCAGCTCAACTACGCGCCCAAGGTTTTCGACCTTTCAAAGATCACCCTGCGCGAGTTCAATCAGGCACTTCACGAGGTTGCTGATGCCTCCAGCGAATCCAACTGGAAAGTCCTCAATCCCAAAGGCAGCCACGCCGTGGCGGCCGGAGCCCAGCATCCGATCTCGATCGATGTGCAGGGTAGCGTTGGCTACTACTGCGGCGGAATGAACAGTGAAGCGCAGATCACCGTGCATGGCTCGGCCGGTCCAGGTGTTGGCGAAAACATGATGTCGGGTTCGATCGTCGTAAAGGGCGACGCAAGCCAATACGCTGGCGCCACCGGCAGGGGGGGGGGT
>NZ_AHAM01000082.1 GCF_000236565.1 Mesorhizobium alhagi CCNWXJ12-2
CTTGATCGTGCCGATCGGCGGCGCCGACATGCCGGTCGTGGTGTCGATGCTCAATTCCTATTCCGGCTGGGCGGCGGCCGCCCTCGGCTTCACGCTCGGCAATCTGGCGCTGATCATCACCGGCGCGCTGGTCGGCTCGTCGGGCGCGATCCTGTCCTACATCATGTGCAAGGGCATGAACCGCTCGTTCATCTCGGTCATCCTCGGCGGCTTCGGCGGCGAGACTTCCGCCGCCGCCGATGACGGCGTCGAGCGCACGGTCAAGCAGGGCTCGGCGGACGACGCCGCCTATCTGATGATGAACGCCCAGAAGGTGATCATCGTGCCGGGCTATGGCATGGCGGTGGCGCAGGCCCAGCATGCGCTGCGCGAAATGGCCGACAAGCTGAAGGCCGCCGGCGTCGAGGTGAAATACGCCATCCATCCGGTCGCCGGCCGCATGCCGGGCCACATGAACGTGCTCTTGGCCGAAGCCAATGTGCCCTATGACGAGGTGTTCGAGCTCGAGGACATCAACTCGGAGTTCGCGCAGGCCGACGTGGCTTATGTCATCGGCGCCAACGACGTCACCAACCCGTCCGCGCGTGACGACAAGAACTCGCCGATCTACGGCATGCCGATCCTCGACGTCGACAAGGCGCGCACCTGCCTGTTCGTCAAGCGCTCGCTCGGCTCCGGCTACGCCGGCATCGACAACACGCTGTTCTACAAGGACGGCACCATGATGCTGCTCGGCGACGCCAAGAAGATGACTGAGGAAATCGTCAAGGCAATGGACCATTGAAAGCCGGCGCGGCTTTAACAAGGAGGCAGATAATGACGCGATGGGTTCGGTTCGAGGATGATGGCGAGGAACGCTTCGGCAGTCTTTCCGGCGCTGAGATCGTGGTTCACGCCGGCTCGATGTTCGAGGCTCCGCAACCGACGGATCTAAGGAGGCGGCTCGATGCCGTCCGGCTGCTGCCGCCGTGCCAGCCATCCAAGATCATCGCGCTCTGGAATAATTTCCGGCAGCTCGCGGCGAAGCTGTCGGTGCCGGAGCCGGAGGAGCCGCTCTATCTCCTGAAGGCGGCTTCCTGTGTCGCAGCGTCCGGCGCAGTCATCAGCCGGCCACCATCCTATTCCGAGCGCGTGGCCTATGAAGGCGAACTCGGCATCGTCATCGGCCGCGCCTGCAGCAATGCTTCCGAAGAGGAGGCCGCGGCGGCGATCTTCGGCTACACCTGCGTGAACGACCTGACCGCCAGCGACATCATCCAGCGCGACAAGACGTTCGCGCAATGGGCCCGCGCCAAGAGCTTCGACGGCTTCGGCCCCTTCGGGCCGGTGATCGCTACCGATCTCGATGTGCGCGGGCTCACCGTTCGTACTGAGGTGAACGGCGTCGAGCGGCAGAACTATCCGCTCGACGACATGATTTTCCCGCCGGCGCGGCTGGTCAGCGCGCTGTCCAGGGATATGACGCTGCTGCCCGGCGATCTCATTTGCTGCGGCACGTCGCTCGGCGTCGGCACGCTCAAGGATGAGGCAAGCACCGTCTCGGTGACGATCGAGGGGATCGGCACGCTCTCCAACACTTTCGTGCAGTGAGGCTGACGCTAGCCGGTTTGTATCTTTCTCGTGAAACAAGAGTGCCCGGAACCCTGCATTCCGGGCAAATTTCCCCAGGGGGAGGGAGTGACAGTTTCAGGCGGCCACAGTGAGCGCCCTGTGCATCGTCTCCCCCACAAGATGGGGGCTTTCGGCGATGATGACGCCCGCCTCGCGCAACGCTCGGATCTTGCTCTTGGCATCCGCTCCGGCATTGCCCGCAA
Organism: Mesorhizobium alhagi CCNWXJ12-2; assembly: GCF_000236565.1. Taxonomy (GTDB): domain Bacteria; phylum Pseudomonadota; class Alphaproteobacteria; order Rhizobiales; family Rhizobiaceae; genus Allomesorhizobium; species Allomesorhizobium alhagi. The sequence goes on from NZ_AHAM01000082.1 coordinate 1,815, forward strand.
TGGCGCCGGCATGGCCCATGCGGCGCTCTGCCGGCGCGTGCTGCCCGACGATGAGGGCGACGACCGGAATTTTAGGCTTCGCGGCGGCGATGAATTCGGCCAGCTCTTCCTCATCCGTCCCGCCGATTTCCCCGACAGCGACAACGCCGTGGGTGTCGGGGTCGGCAAGGAAGAGCTCGAAGCAGGCGCGCATGCTGAGGCCGTGAATGGCGTCGCCGCCAATGCCGACCGTGGTAGACTGCCCAAGCCCGGCGTCGCTCAGCTGCGCGATGACCTCGCTGGTCAGCGAAGCTGAACGCGACAGGATGCCGATATTGCCGCGCCGCGCGTTGCCGGTCGCCATGACGCCAATCTTGCACACGCCCGGAGCAAGGATGCCCTGCGAATTCGGTCCGACGAGAATGGTGGAACCATGCTTCAACGCATCGCGCACGCGCATCATGTCGCGAACTGGAACCCGCTCCGTAAGCGCAACGACGAGCGGCATCTCCGCTTCGATCGCCTCGATCATGGCATCCGCGGCGCGATCCGGTGGAACGAAGACCATGCTGGCATTGGCGCCGGTCTCCGTCATGGCGGAGGCGACCGTGTCGAAAACGGGCAGGTTGAGATGATGACTGCCGCCCTTGCCCCGCCGCACGCCACCGACCACCCGGGTGCCGTATTCCAGCATGACGGAGGAATAGTGCGTTCCGGCCCTTCCGGTCATGCCCTGGCAAATGACACGCGTGTTCTGGTCGACGAGAATAGTCATGGCTTTCCTCCAGCAGCCCTTGCCTCCTCGACCGCGCGCGTGGCCGCGCTCCACATATCCGGCCGATCGATGACCCTGCAGCCGAAATTGGCGAATCGGAAACGCGCGTATTCGGCATTGTTGCCCGCAAGACGCACGACCGTCGGCAGCGTGCGGCCGGTCCGCCGCATCGCAATGCCGAGCCCGTCGGCGATGGTGTCGCAAGGCTGCATGCCACCGCCGTGCACATTGACGAGGATCGAGCGCACCGCCGGATTGTTCAGAACCAGCGAAAAGCCGTAGGCGACATCGAGGCTGCTGGCCGTGGTGCGTATGTCCATGAAGTTGGCCGGCCTTCCATTGGCCGCGCGGACCATGTCGAGGGTCGCGAGACCAAGCCCAGCTCCATTTGCCACTAGTCCGATATCCCCATCCATCTGGATGTAGTTGAGCTGCCGGTTCTGCGCGACGCGCTCGCCTTCATTGTCCTCCTGCTCTTCGCGCAGCGCGGCAAGTTCAGGCTGGCGAAAGAGCGCGTTGTCGTCGACGACGATCTTCGCGTCAGCCGCCACGAAATCTCCGTTACCGGTCAGGAGCAGGGGATTGATCTCGAGCAGCGTGGCGTCGAGCGCGGAGAAAGCCCGGGCGAGCCGCTGCAGCAGGCTAGTGAATTCGGGAAGCAGGTTGCCCGAAATGCCGATGCGCTGGCCAAGCGCGGCGGCCTCGCTTTCGCCGATCCCTTCGTCTGGAGCAAGGGAGAGGCGTTCGAGTCTCATTTCACCGGTGTGCACCTGCTGCTCGATGTCTTCGCTGCCTTCCGCTCCCGCGAGCAGAACGGCTTCGGCCTTCGCGGCGTCGATGAAGAACGAGACGTAGAGGCTGCGCGACGCCGTGACTGCGCGCTCGACCAGAACGCTGTGCGCCTTGGCGCCGTCGGGGCCGGTCTGGGCCGTGACGAAAGTGCGGCCAAGGAAAAGGCCGGCGGCTGTGGCTACTTCCTCCGGCGTGCGCACAATGCGCACCGCGCCCGCCTTGCCGCGTCCGCCCGAGCGGATCTGTGCCTTGACGGCGAAGCCCTCGCTGCCGAGGTCGCGTGCAATCGCGGCAGCATTTTCTGAGGTCAGCGCGACGCGGCCCTCCGGCACATCGATGCCGTAGCCGGTCAGCAGCGTCTTTGCCTGGAACTCGTGCAGTCGCATGACATCCTCCCCGAACGCTGCGATTGGCTTGTCGGCCATTCCGCCTAGCTGCGGAAACCAGCAGCAGGCGATCAATCTTTGTATTGGAATACAATATGCCAGAGCGGGCGAGGGTGGTCAATGGCGATGGAACGCCCGTTCAATATCCGCGAATGCCGGAAAGCGGCGCCTGCTCGGTGTGAGATGGCTTCGGAGGGATGCCGGGATACTGGCGGCGATGGACGGTTACATCGGGGTTGGGAAACCGCCGCCGCATTTTTCGGGCACGTTTCGGGATAATCCGAGAGCCGCCGGAGAGTTACGCAGACAAAGGGCGGCGGTATACGATGATACCGCCGCCCGGACGATTGAGTGGTTATTCGGCCGCGATCGCCTGTGGGGCGCCGATTGCGCCGCTCTGCTGGATTTCGCTGATCCCGCTGTGGTCGTAGCCCAGCACGTCGCGGAGGATTTCCTCAGTGTGCTCGCCCAGGAGCGGGGAGCGCTCCACCTCGGTCGGGCTGTCCGACAGTTTGATCGGATTGCCCACCGAGAGATATTTCCCCCGCGTCGGGTGATCGACCTCGACCACCGTGCCGGTGGCGCGCAGCGACTGATCCTCGGCAAGCTCTTTCATGGAGAGGATGGGACCGACCGGGATATCGACTGCGTTGCAGAGGTCCATCACCTCGAACTTGGTCTTGGTCATCGTCCATTGCTCGACACGCGCGAAGATGGCGTTCAGCTTCGGCAGGCGCGCCGGCGGTGTCGCATATTCCGGATCGGTCTTCCAGGTCGGCTCGCCAATGAGGTCGCAGATTTTCTCCCACACCGGCGCCTGAGTGATGAAATAGATATATGCGTCGGGATCCTGCTCCCAGCCCTGGCATTTCAGGATGCGGCCGGGCTGGCCACCGCCCGAATCATTGCCGGCGCGCGGTACGGCCGCGCCGAAGGGAATGCCTTCACCGTACTGGCTGTATTCCTTCAGCGGCCCGTGGGCGAGCCGCTGCTGGTCCCGCAGTTTCACGCGCGCGAGGTTCAACACGCCGTCCTGCATGGCGCAGGTGACGCGCTGTCCCTTGCCGGTGTTCGTGCGTTGATAAAGCGCGGTGACGATGCCGAGCGCGAGATGCAGCCCGGTACCGGAATCGCCGATCTGGGCGCCGGTGACCAAAGGCGGGCCGTCGCGGAAGCCAGTGGTTGACGCTGCGCCGCCGGTGCATTGCGCGACATTCTCATAGACCTTGCAGTCCTCGTAGGGCCCGGGACCGAAACCCTTGATCGAGGCAACGATCATCTTCGGGTTGAGCCTGTTGATCGTCTCCCAGGGGAACCCCATGCGGTCGAGCACGCCCGGCCCGAAATTCTCGACCAGCACGTCGCACTCCTTGATCAGGCGCTCGAGTACCTGCTTGCCCTTCGGGTTTTTGGTGTCGAGCGTGATCGAGCGTTTGTTGTGGTTCAGCATAGTGAAGTACAGGCTGTCCACCTTGGGGATGTCCTGCAATTGCCCGCGCGTGATATCGCCTGTTCCCGGGCGCTCTATCTTGATCACGTCGGCGCCAAACCACGCGAGAAGCTGCGTACAGGTCGGTCCGGACTGGACATGGGTGAAATCGAGGATGCGAACGCCTTCGAGCGCTTTCATGAGAATACTTCCTTATTTCTTCTTCAGTACGCTTTGCGGGTTGAGATTGCCGATGCGACCGCTCTCGCTGCCGGCGGCCGGGTCGATCGCCGCGTTGATGAGGGTAGGCCTGCCGGAGTCCATCGCCTGATCGACGGCGCGCTTCAGCTCATCGGGCGTCGTGACATGGACTCCGACGCCTCCGAATGCTTCCATCATCTTGTCGTAACGCGCGTCTTTGACGAACACAGTCGTCGCGACGTCCGGGCTGCCCGACGAATTGACGTCGGTGCCGCGATAGATGCCGTTATTGTTGAAGACGACCACGCAGACCGGCAGATTGTACCGGCAGATGGTTTCGACCTCCATGCCGGAGAAGCCGAAGGCCGAGTCGCCTTCCACCGCCAGCACCGGCTTTCCGGTCTCGATGGCGGCGGCGATGGCGAAGCCCATGCCGATGCCCATGACGCCCCAGGTGCCGACGTCGAGACGCTTGCGCGGCTGGTGCATGTCGATGATGCCGCGCGCCAGATCGAGCGTGTTGGCGCCTTCGTTTACGAGAATGGCGTCCGGCCGCTCCCTGATGACGGCGCGCAACGCGCCGAGCGCGCCATGGAAATCCATCGGGGCCGAATTCTTCATCAGCCTCGGCGCCATCTTGGCGATGTTTTCTTCCCGCTTCGAATTGACGGCGTTGATCCAATCAGACGGAGGAGCTTGCCACTTGCCGTCTATGCTTTCGAGAAGGGCTGACACGCAGGAGCCGATGTCGCCGACGAGCGGAGCGGCGATCTCGACATTGGAGTCCATTTCCTTCGGCTCGATGTCGATCTGGATGAACTTCTTCGGCGCGTCGCCCCAAGCCTTGCCCTTGCCGTGCGACAGAAGCCAGTTGAGGCGAGCGCCGACCAGCATGACGACGTCGGAATCTTTCAGCACAGTGGAGCGTGCCGCGCCCGCACACTGCGGATGCGTGTCAGGCAGAAGGCCCTTGGCCATGCTCATAGGCAGGAATGGAATGCCGCTCTTTTCGATCAGGGCGCGAATCTGGTCGTCTGCCTGCGCGTAGGCAGCGCCCTTGCCAAGAATGATCAACGGGCGCTTGGCGCCCTTCAGCACATCGAGGGCGCGCTCGACGGCGGCTGGGGCGGGAAGCTGGGCCGGCGCCGGATCGATGACCTCGACAAGCGATTTGGCGCCAGCCTCGGCATCCATCACTTGGCCGAAAAGCTTGGCCGGCAGGTCGAGATAAACGCCGCCTGGGCGACCGGACACTGCTGCACGAATTGCGCGCGCGATGCCGATGCCGATGTCCTGCGCGTGCAGTACACGGAAAGCCGCCTTGCAGAGCGGCTTGGCGATGGCCAACTGGTCCATCTCTTCGTAATCGCCCTGCTGCAGATCGACAATCTCGCGCTCCGACGAACCTGAGATCAAGATCATCGGAAAGCAATTGGTCGTGGCATTGGCCAGCGCTGTCAGGCCGTTGAGGAACCCCGGGGCCGACACCGTGAGGCAAATACCAGGCTTTTTCGTCAGGAAGCCGGCGATCGCAGCCGCGTTGCCAGCATGCTGCTCGTGCCGGAATGAGATGACGCGGATACCTTCGGCCTGCGCCATGCGGCCAAAATCCGTGATCGGGATGCCGGGCACGCCGTAAATTGTTTTGACGCCATTGAGCTTGAGAGCGTCGATGACGAGATGAAAGCCATCCGTCAGTTCCCGCTCCTCGTCGGCGGCTGACGTAGCCTGCTCGACTTTCGCGACGATGGTCATGCGTATTGCTCCTCCTTGAACGCAGCCGTCTTGTTTGGCACCCTTGGCGCTCGGCTTACCTTTGAAATACGGACGTCTCGCTTGAATCCCTTGATCGCCCATTAAGCGAGTTGTGACGCCTCATTTCTGGCATAATAAATGCCATAAGTCAAACCGAGAGACCTGAGTTTTCAGCTTGACGCATGGGCGAGCCTTTGTTACGACTGGCATTCGTTATACCAGAAAAGGGAGATTTGTAGAGACAGACAGCAGGCAGGGAGCAAGCTCGGATCCGCTTGGATTTGTGGGTCGAGCGACTGCAGTGTCAAACGAGCGCGCGGAATAAATCAAGGGAGTCGCGTCGCTTAATCTGGGAGGAGAAACGACATGAAACTTGCGAAATCGCTGGCAGTAGCGGCACTGACAACTGCACTAACGAGTCTCGCGGCCGTAGCGCCGTCCTGGGCCGAGTGGAAGCCCAGCAAAACCGTCGAATTCATCATTCCGGCTGGAACCGGAGGCGGCGCCGATCAGATGGCCCGCATGATCCAGGGTGTGATTCAGAAGCACCAGCTCATGGACCAGTCGATGGTGGTCATCAACAAGTCCGGCGGAGCCGGGGCCGAAGGCTTCATGGATGTGAAGGAGTCCGACGGCAACGAGCACAAGATCATCATCACCCTATCCAACCTGTTCACGACGCCCCTCGCCACCGGCGTGCCGTTCAGCTGGGAAGATCTGACGCCTGTCTCCATGCTGGCGCTCGACAACTTCATACTGTGGGTGAACTCGGAGTCGCCATACCAGACCGCCACTGACTATATCGAGGCAGTGAAATCGGGCGCCGACAGCCAGTTCAAGATGGCCGGCACCGGTTCCAAGCAGGAAGATCAGATCGTTACCGTGGCGATCGAGCAGGTCGCCGGTAAGAAGCTCACCTATGTACCCTTCAAGGGCGGCGGCGACGTTGCCAAGCAACTCGTCGGCGGTCATATCGATTCGACGGTCAACAACCCGATCGAGGCGGTTTCGTTCTGGCAAGCCGGCAACGTACGGCCGCTTTGCGTCTTCGCCGCTTCGCGCATCGAGGCGCAGGGCACAGCGAAATGGCAGGATATTCCGACCTGCAAAGAAGCTGGCGTAGAGATCGAATACCAGATGCTGCGCGGCATCTTCATGTCGCCGGGCGTCAGCCAGGAAGTCGTCGATTACTATGTCGACCTGTTCCAAAAGGTGCGCGAAACCCAGGAATGGAAGGACTTCATGGCGAAGGGTGCATTTACCCAGACCTTCCTAAGCGGCGACGACTACAAAAAGTGGGTCGCTGATGCCGCCGTGGTCCACAAGGACCTGATGACCAAAGCGGGTTTTCTCGCCGCGAACTAAAGGCGCAACGGTCCGAGGCCGGCAAGGCCTCGGACCGCCCGCCTGATATCGCAACAGCACTTCCATAGGAGAGGCACGGATGTTTATGGAGCGCGAGCAAAACCTCGTTCCCGAAAAGTTAGCCGGCGAAGGGGAGGAGGCCGCCTCGGCCAACGAGGCCGGGCTCACGGTTACAATGAAAACGATGGAACTCGTCGTTGCAGGCCTCTTGATGCTGGTCGCTGCGATCGTCATGTACGACAGCGTCCGCGTGGGCGCCGGCTGGGCCTTTGACGGACCGCAGGCCGGCTACTTTCCCTTCTTCATCGGGCTGATCCTGTTTGGGGCCAGCGCGGCGACTTTCGCCATAAACCTGTTCAGCCGCACGGCCGATCTTTCCAGTTTCGTGACCAAGCCGGCGCTTCTGCTGGTGGCGAAGGTGCTCGCGCCAACGGCCGTATATCTCATTGTGATGTACTATGTTGGCATCTACATCGCCTCCGCTCTCTACATCTGTTTCTTCATGATGTGGCTGGGCAAATATTCGATCCGCAAGGCTGCGCCCGTCGGGATCGCAATCCCCCTCATTCTCTTCTGGCTGTTCGAGATTGCGTTTCTGATTCCGCTGCCCAAAGGCCCGCTCGAGGCTGCGCTCGGCTTCTGAGAATTCAGGCCCCCTAGACCAAGATTCGAGGACGAAATCCCCATGGATGCATTCGTTTCGCTCATTCACGGCTTTGGCGTTCTCGCCGACCCCATGAATATCGTCTATATGTGTGTTGGCGTTGTGCTTGGCGTGCTGATCGGCGTGTTGCCGGGACTCGGTGGCGCAAACGGCGTCGCAATCCTTTTGCCGCTCACCTTCTCGATGTCGCCTACTGCCGCGATCATCATGCTCTCCTCGATCTACTGGGGTGCGCTGTTCGGTGGCGCGATCACCTCCGTCCTCTTCAACATTCCCGGGGAGCCGTGGTCGGTAGCCACTACTTTCGATGGCCATCCGATGGCCCAGCAGGGGAAGGCCGACGAGGCGCTGACGGCCGCCTTTACCTCATCCTTCATCGGCGCGCTGCTCGCCGTCGTGGTGATCACCTTCCTCGCGCCGGTGGTGGCCGGTTTCGCGCTGCGCTTCGGGCCCGCCGAGTTCTTCGCCGTACAACTTCTCACGTTCTGCAGTTTCGTCGGCATGGGTCGCGAGTCGCCGTTCAAGGTGCTGGCCGCCATGACACTCGGCTTTGCGTTGGCGGCCGTGGGACTGGACTCAGTTACCGGACAACTGCGCATGACCTTCGGTACGGTCGAGCTCATGCGTGGCTTCGACTTCCTGATCGCGGTCATCGGCCTCTTTGGTATCGGCGAGATACTGCTCACCATGGAGGAAGGGCTGTCGTTTCGGGGCAAGAGCACGACCATCACGCTGCGTTCAGTGATGAATACCTGGATTCGCTTGCCGCGCTTCTGGATTACCTATCTGCGGTCGGCAGCCGTGGGCTGCTGGCTTGGCATCACCCCGGGTGGCGCAACGCCGGCTTCGTTCATGAGCTATGGTCTCGCCCGCCGCTTTTCGAAGAACCCTGGCGATTTTGGCAAGGGCGAAATCGAAGGAGTGGTGGCTCCCGAGACTGCAGCTCATGCTGCCGGCACAAGTGCGCTGCTTCCGATGCTGACGCTGGGCATCCCCGGTTCGCCCACCGCGGCAGTGATGCTGGGTGGCCTGCTTATCTGGGGCCTGCAGCCTGGCCCCATGCTGTTCATTGAGCAAAAGGATTTCGTCTGGGGTCTTATCGCCTCGATGTATCTTTCCAACGTCGTCGGCTTCCTGATCGTCCTAACGACTGTGCCCCTCTGGGCGTCGATCCTGCGCATTCCCTTCTCGATCATCGCGCCAGTGATCATCGTGCTTTGCTGTATCGGCGCCTATACCGTCCACAATGCCTTCCTCGACGTCGTCATCATGCTGTTCTTCGGCATTATCGGCTACGCATTCAAGAAGCTGCATTACCCGCTGGCGCCGCTGGTGCTCGCGCTTGTACTGGGCGACATGGCGGAAAGCTCGTTCAGGCAATCAATGCTGATCTCGCAAGGAGATATGTCCATCTTCTGGTCCAACTGGCTGGTGGGCTCGATCTGCGGCCTGGCTATGATCATGCTGTTCTGGCCGCTCATTACTCTCCTGCTCGACAAGATGCGCGGGGGCGGTGGACGCCTCTCGCCGGGCGGAGCCTGAGCCATGGAGTTCGGCACGCCAGCCTTCGGGCGCCCTGAATTCGGGGCGCCCTGAACAGGAAAGGCTTGACAGCTTTCTTCTGGTATACAAAATGCCAAGCAACGACACGGCTTCGGTCGAAGTGCTGCCGGTAGCTCAAATCGACGATAACGCCTGTCACAGGCGATCATCATGGAGGATATCATGCTCGACAGAACCGCTGTCCGTAACGTGCTGGATAAGGTGAAGGCCGAGGGGCGCCAGGCGCTCACGGCGCCGGAAGGCAAACTGCTGTGCGACGCCTATGGCATCAAGGTTCCGCAGGAAGGCGTCGCTGGCAACGCGGAGGAAGCCGTCAAGCTGGCGTCCGGCATGGGCTTCCCGGTGGTCATGAAGATCGTTTCGCCGGACATCCTGCACAAGACCGAGGCCGGCGGCGTCATTGTCGGCGTCAAGTCGGCCGAAGAGGCGCGGACCGCCTATGACAAGATTATCGCCAATGCGAAGGCCTACAAGGCCGACGCCCAGATCACCGGCGTGCAGGTCCAGCAGATGTTGGCGGGTGGCCAGGAAGTCATCATCGGCGCCGTCACCGACGGCTCCTTCGGCAAACTTGTCGCTTTCGGTCTTGGCGGTGTGCTGGTCGAAGTCCTGAAGGACATCACTTTCCGCCTTGCACCGGCAACGCGCGACGATGCGCTTTCGATGCTCGACGGCATTCAGGCTGCCGAGATGCTGAAGGGCGTTCGCGGCGGCGATCCAGTCGACCGCGATGCGCTCGCCGATATGATTGTGAGCGTTTCGCAGCTCGTGAATGACTATCCGGAAATTTCCGAACTCGACCTCAATCCGGTGTTCGCGACCAAGAACGGCGCCATTGCCGCAGACGTGCGCATCGTCGTTGACTATAACCAGCCGGCGCCGCGCCCGCGTCCCAGCCAGGACGACATCGTCAAGGCAATGAACCGCATCATGCGGCCGAAGGCCGTTGCCGTGATCGGCGCCTCGGCCGAAGACGGCAAGATCGGCAATTCGGTGATGAAGAACCTCATCAATGGCGGCTACAAGGGCGAGATCTATCCGATCCACCCCAAGGCCGACGAGATATTGGGCTACAAGGCCTACCGCAGCGTCAAGGACGTTCCCGGCACAATCGACACCGCGGTCTTCGCCATTCCGGCCAAGTTCGTCGCCGGCGCCCTCACCGAATGCGGCGAAAAGGGCATTCCGGGCGCGGTGTTGATCCCGTCCGGGTTCGCGGAAGCCGGCGCGCCGGAACTGCAGGAAGAGATCGTAAAGATCGGCCAAAAATACAATGTCCGCCTGATGGGGCCGAACATCTACGGCTTCTACTACACGCCCGCCAACCTCTGCGCCACGTTCTGCACCGCCTATGACGTGAAGGGTTCGGCGGCGCTGTCGTCGCAGTCGGGCGGCATCGGCATGGCCATCATCGGCTTCTCCCGCTCGGCGAAGATGGGCGTTTCGGCGATCGTTGGCCTCGGCAACAAGTCGGACATCGACGAGGACGATTTGCTCGCCTTCTTCGAGCAGGACGAACATACCAGCATCATCGCCCAGCACTGCGAAGACCTGAAGGACGGTCGCGCCTTTGCCGAGGCGGCCAAGCGCGTGTCCAAGAAAAAGCCCGTCGTCGTCCTGAAGGCGGGGCGCACGTCGGCCGGCGCCAAGGCGGCTTCCTCCCATACCGGAGCCCTGGCGGGCAACGACAAGATCTACGAGGACGTCTTCAAGCAGTCCGGCGTCATTCGCGCCCGCTCGCTGCGGCAGTTGCTCGAGTTCGCGCGCGGTATACCGGTGCTACCGACGCCGAAGGGCGAGAATGTTGTCATCATCACGGGTGCGGGCGGTTCCGGCGTGCTGCTGTCGGATTCCTGCGTGGACAACGGGCTCTCCCTGATGTCGATGCCGGCCGACCTGGACACCGCGTTCCGCAGATTCATTCCGCCCTTCGGCGCTGCCGGCAACCCCGTCGACATCACCGGCGGCGAACCCCCGCAGACCTACAAGAACACCGTCAAGCTGGGGCTTGAGGACGACCGCATCCACGCGCTGATCCTGGGTTACTGGCATACCATCGTGACGCCGCCGATGGTCTTTGCGAAGCTGATGGTCGAGGTGAAGCAGGAGATGGCCGCCAAGGGCATAGAAAAGCCCATGGTCGCGTCGCTCGCCGGCGATGTCGAGGTCGAGGAAGCGGCCGAATACCTCTACCAGCATGGCATTCCGGCCTACGCCTACTCGACCGAGCTTCCCGTCGAAGTGCTCGGCGCCAAGTACAAATGGGCCAGGGGTGCAGGCCTGCTCTGATCTGAAACCAGGTCCCGGCGCATCATCGCTCCCCGGCGCGTCGCGCCGGGGCCATCCAGAAATGTGCAAATCTTTCAGGGTTTTCCTCGATGAACATCCATGAATATCAGGCCAAGGAGGTCTTGCGGTCCTTCGGCGTACCGGTTCCGCAAGGTTTTGCCGCCACGACCATAGAAGAAGCCGCCGAGGCCGCGGGCAAGCTGCCCGGCCCCGTCTATGTCGTGAAGGCTCAGATTCATGCCGGCGGGCGCGGCAAGGGCAGATTCAAGGAACTTTCCACCGACGCCAAGGGCGGCGTTCGACTTGCCAAATCCTTTGTGGACATCCGCGCCGACGCGGCCGAGATGCTCGGCAACACGCTGGTGACCCTCCAGACGGGTCCGGCCGGCAAGCAGGTCAACCGCATCTATGTCGAGGAAGGCTCCGAAATCGAGAAGGAGTTCTACCTGTCGCTTCTCATTGACCGCGTCACCAGCCGCGTATCCTTTGTGGTGTCCACCGAGGGTGGCATGGACATCGAGCAGGTCGCGCACGACACACCTGAGAAAATCGTCACCTTCTCGATCGATCCAGCCACTGGCATCATGCCGCATCACGGTCGCGCAGTGGCCAAGGCGCTCCGGCTTGACGGCGATCTGGCCAAACAGGCGCAGGCGCTGGTCGAAAGCCTGTACACTGCCTTCACCGCCAACGACATGGAAATGCTGGAGATCAATCCGCTGATTGTCTCGAAGGACGGGAAATTGCGCTGCCTCGACGCCAAGGTCGGCTTCGATTCCAACGCGTTGGCGCGTCATCCCGACATCGCGGCTCTGCGCGACGAGACAGAGGAAGATGCCAAGGAGATCGAGGCCTCCAAATACGACCTCTCCTATGTCACGCTCGACGGCAATATCGGCTGCATGGTGAACGGCGCGGGCCTTGCAATGGCCACCATGGACATCATCAAGTTTTACGGCGCCGAGCCGGCGAACTTTCTCGATGTCGGCGGTGGCGCGACGGCCGAGAAGGTGGCGGCCGCCTTCAAGATCATCACCGCCGATCCCAATGTGAAGGGCATCCTGGTCAACATATTCGGCGGCATCATGCGATGCGACGTGATCGCAGAAGGCGTGGTGACGGCGGTGAAGGAAGTGGGTCTCAAGGTGCCGCTGGTGGTGCGGCTCGAAGGCACCAATGTCGAACTCGGCAAGCAGATCCTCAAGCAGAGCGGGCTCAACGTCATTCCCGCCGACGATCTCGATGACGCCGCCCAGAAAATCGTGAATTCCGTCGGAGGGCTTAACTGATGTCCATTCTCATCGACAGAAGCACCCGCGTCCTCTGCCAGGGCTTCACCGGCAAAACCGGCACCTTCCACAGCGAGCAGGCCATCAAGTACGGTACGAAGATGGTCGGCGGCGTCGCGCCGGGGAAGGGAGGTTCGAGCCATCTCGGGCTCCCGGTCTTCGACACGGTGATGGAGGCACGCGAAGCAACCGGCGCGGATGCAACAGTCATTTATGTGCCGCCCTTCGGTGCGGCCGACGCGATCTGCGAAGCGATCCAGGCCGAAATTCCGCTCATCGTCTGTATCACCGAGGGCATCCCCGTGCTCGACATGCAGAAGGTGAAGCGCGCGCTCTCCGGCTCGAAATCGCGGCTGATCGGCCCAAACTGCCCGGGCCTGATCACTGCGGGCGAATGCAAGATCGGCATCATGCCCGGCTCGATCTTCAAGCAGGGCTCCGTCGGCATCGTCTCGCGTTCCGGCACGCTCACCTATGAGGCCGTCTTCCAGACCTCGCAGCAGGGTTTCGGTCAGACCACGGCGGTCGGCATTGGCGGCGATCCGATCAAGGGAACGGAATTTATAGATGTGCTGGAGATGTTCCTGGCCGATCCCACGACTGAATCCATGGTCATGATCGGCGAAATCGGCGGCTCGGCCGAAGAGGACGCGGCGCAGTTCCTGCGTGACGAGGCCAGGCGCGGTCGCTCGAAGCCGACAGTCGGCTTTATCGCCGGCCGCACCGCACCGCCCGGACGCCGCATGGGCCATGCTGGCGCGATCATTTCCGGCGGCAAAGGTGGCGCCGAAGACAAGATCGCGGCGATGGAGGCGGCAGGAATCCGTATCTCGCCCACACCGGCGCGCCTCGGCACGACGCTGGCCGAACTGCTGGGCGTTCCGGCGCGTCAGCCTATCCTTTCCAAGGCCGGCTGATACCCGGGTGGGGCGTATACCTTTGCTCGAAGTTGGCACGCTGATTAACTTATGGAAGGCAAAGCCGCTATTTTGGGCCGGAAATAGCACGAAGCGGGCTGGACAACCGGCCTCATCCTTGAGAATGACCGTACCTCAACAAATATGGCATTATACATGCCAGTTCGACTTCAAAAGAGAGGTGCCTTGACATGAGTGGGAGAAGCCAAACGCGTTGGCCCCTTGCCGAAGAAGCGACTCCCGAACTCGTGTTGGGGCCGTTGGCCGCCGAGCCCAATTTCAAGACGCGTATCTATGCGACGCTGAAGGAAGCGATCGCCAATATGGATATCTATGGCACGACCGAGGATACGTGGCTCGACGAGCGGCAACTCGCGGAGCGCCTCGGAGTGAGCCGGACGCCAATCCGCGAGGCTATCGCGATGCTTGAGCAGCAGGGCTTTGTTAAATCGATACCTCGCCGCGGCATAGTGGTGCTGCGTAAGACCAAGCGTGAAGTGATCGAAATGATCCAGGTTTGGGCGGCTCTCGAAGGGATGGCGGCGCGGCTGATTTCACTCAACGCAAGCCGTAAGGAAATCGAGCAGCTTCGCAAGATTTTCGAGAAGTTCCATGACGGTCACAAACCGGCGGACTATCTCAGTGAATATTCGGAAGCCAACATCCAGTTTCACCAGACATTGATCAAGATGACCGGCTCGAAGATCCTGCAGGAGATGACGGAGGACATCCTCTTGCATGTCCGGGGCATCCGCAAGATCACCATCGGCCGCAATGATCGCGCGAGCCAGTCCATCAAGGATCATTTGGCGATTATCGACGCGTTGGAAAAGCGCGACACGGAATTGGCCGAACGGCTTTGCCGCGACCATACGCTGGGTCTTGCGGCCTACGTCGAGAAACACAGCGAGGGCATTTGGACCGAGAGTTCCTCCGACCGCGTCATACCAACGCGGCGATGAATGATCCTTGTCCACTGTCCCTAAGATGCGGAGAAGGGACCTGACCAGCCGTCCCGACAGCATGATCGCGATTACAATTACTGTGCCCGGTGGGCCGCAGGTGCTGAAGGCGGAGCGGAGAGCCGTGCCTTCGCCTGGCGAGAGGGAAATCTTCATCCGCGTTGCGGCGGCTGGAGTGAACCGTCCTGACGTCCTGCAGCGCGCTGGACTCTATCCGGCCCCCAAAGGTGCGTCCGATCTTCTCGGCCTTGAGGTGGCTGGCGAGGTGGTGGCGACCGGAAGCGGCGTCAAACGCTGGAAGCCGGGAGACAGGGTGTGCGCACTGACGCCCGGCGGTGGCTACGCCGAATTCGCCCTCGTCGATGAAAGCAACGCGCTTCCGGTTCCCGATGGCATGCCGATGGAAGAAGCTGCCGCCGTTCCGGAAACCTTTTTCACCGTCTGGCACAACGTCTTCGAGCGCGGTCGCCTGATAGCGGGAGAAACCTTGCTCGTGCATGGCGGCGCTTCGGGGATCGGCACCACGGCGATCATGCTCGCCAAGGCCTTTGGCGCACGCGTTATCGCTACGGCGGGGACAGATGACAAATGCGACGCCTGCCGGGCGCTGGGCGCCGACGTGGCGGTCAACTACCGCAACGGTGACTGGGTAGTCGCCGTGAAGGAGGCAACCGGCGGCCGCGGCGCCGATGTCATTCTCGATATGGTCGGCGGCGCCTATATCGAGAAGAACTATCAGGCCGCAGCCATTGACGGACGCATCGTCAACATCGCCTTCCTTCAGGGCTCTCGCGTCGAGGTGGACTATATACGCCTGATGATGAAGCGGCTGACTCACACCGGTTCGACGCTTCGGGCGCAATCCGTGGAAGCCAAGGCGCGCATTGCCGCTGAACTCGAATCGAAGGTCTGGCCGCTTCTGGCGGAAGGCAAATGCCGGCCGCTCATCCATGCACGCTTCCCCCTTGTCGCGGCAGCCGATGCTCATGCCTTGATGGAGTCCAACGCCCATATCGGCAAGATCGTGCTGACGGTGGGGTGAATGTGATGCTCGAAGAGAATCGTTCGACCGTCCATGCGCTGGGGCGCCCGGGTCTTGATAGATTGGTAGTTCATGGTGGAAATAGCATGACGATGCAGGAACGGCGGCCACGGGATCGGGGGCCCAAGGGGCGGGTGCTGGATGATGCTGCGCTGGCGGAGGTGCGGGAGCTTCTGGGCGGCCGCGAGCGGCGCCGCGACCTCCTGATCGAGTTCCTGCATCTGATCCAGGACCGCTATGGTTGCCTGTCGGCGGCGCATTTGCGGGCGCTGGCCGAGGAGATGCGGCTGGCCCAGGCAGAGGTCTACGAGGTGGCGACGTTCTACGACCATTTCGATGTCGTGAAGGAAGGCGAGGGCAGGCCCGCGCCGCTGACGATCCGGGTTTGCGATTCGATAAGCTGCATGCTGGCGGGCGCCGAGGACCTGATCGGCGAAGTTACGGCCGGTGTCGACCCGAAAGCCATTCGCGTCGTGCGCGCGCCCTGCATGGGCCGCTGCGCCACCGCCCCGGCCGCCCGCATCGGCGACCGCGAAGTCGATCACGCCAGCAGCCAAGGGCTGTTGAACATGGCGCGCGAGGGCGACATCAAGGTCGTTGTGCCCGACTACATCGGCCTTGAAGCCTATCGTGCCGCCGGCGGCTATCAGTTGCTGCAAAAAGTGCGTGATGGCTTGGCGTCGATGCCATCATGGAGACGATGCAGAACGCAGGTCTGCGCGGTCTAGGCGGCGCGGGTTTCCCCGCCGGCAAGAAATGGGGCTTCGTCCGCTCCTACCCGGCCCCGCGGCTGATGTCGATCAATGGCGAGCCGGGCACGTTCAAGGACCACATCTACCTCGAAAGGGACCCGCACCGGACCTTCGAGGGCGCGCTGATCGCCGCCCATGCGGTCGAGGCCGACTGCATCATTGTCATCGGCGCGCGCCCGACCACCAACCATCCGGTCGCCGCGACCTTCTTCAAGCAGGCGGCCAAGCGCGGCGCCAAGCTGATCGTCATCGATCCGCGCGGCCAGGACCTGATGCGCCATGCCTCGCATTCGCTGCGCTTCAAGGCGGGCAGCGACGTCGCCATGCTGAACGCGCTGATCCACGTCATCATCGAGGAAAAGCTCTACGATGAGCAGTACATCCAGGCCAACGCTTCCGGATTCGAGGCGCTGAAAGCCAAGGTGAAGGATTTCTCGCCGGAAGCCATGGCCGAAATCTGCGGCATCGAGGCCTCGGTGCTGCGCGATGTCGCCCGCACCTACGCCACCGCCGAGCGCTCGATCATCTTCTGGGGCATGGGCATCTCGCAGCACACGCACGGCACCGACAATGCACGCTGCCTGATCGCGCTGGCGCTGATCACCGGCCATGTCGGCCGGCCGGGAAACGGCCTGCACCCGCTGCGCGGCCCGAACAATGTGCAGGGCGCGTCCGACGCCGGGCTGATCCCGATGTACTTCCCCGACTACAAATCGGTCGAGAACATCGACATTCGCGGCCAATACGAGAACTTCTGGGGCCAGACGCTGGATCCGAAGCGGGGCCTGACGGTCGTCGAGATCATCGACGCCATCCATGACGGCGAGATCAAGGGCATGTACATCATGGGCGAGAACCCGGCCATGTCCGACCCGGACCAGACGCATGCCCGGCAAGCGCTGGCCATGCTCGACCATCTCGTCGTGCAGGACATTTTCCTCACCGAAACGGCATGGCACGCC
>NZ_AHAM01000081.1 GCF_000236565.1 Mesorhizobium alhagi CCNWXJ12-2
CGCGCTGATCCCCGGCCGGCCGGCGCCGAAGCTGGTCTCGGCCGCCATGGTGCAGTCGATGAAGCCCGGCTCGGTCATCGTCGATCTGGCCGTCGAGCGCGGCGGCAATGTCGAGGGCGCGGTTCCCGGCGCGGTGATCACGCTCGACAACGGCGTCAAGATCGTCGGGCATCTCAACGTGCCCGGCCGGGTCGCGGCGTCCGCCTCGCTGCTTTATGCACGCAACCTGTTCGCCTTCCTCGAAACCATGGTCGACAAGGCGACGAAGCAG
>NZ_AHAM01000080.1 GCF_000236565.1 Mesorhizobium alhagi CCNWXJ12-2
TCTAGGCTCGGGCGTTCGAAATTTCAAACTACACATCAGGGCAGACCACGATCTCAAGCGTCCGGTCCCGATCACGCCCAGAACAAAAGGCCAATCACCAGCAACGCGATGACGATCAAAAGGCTCCAGAGCTGCCATGATCTCATGCGGCGGAAGGTGAACGATTCGCGCGCGAACCGGTCAGGATCATCTCGATTGTTCGCCATTGCATCACCTCATTGATACTTCCCATGATTGGACGGATAGTGTTCAACGCGGGCGCAACCCCGAAGGTTTCAGAGACCGAAGACAGGCCGTTCAGTTTTCCTGCATGAAAGTCATCGCGGCACAGGCTGGATGAATTGCGGGCTGGCTTGTGTCATGAGTCCGCCTGTCCGCCTCCGGCCTTGGACCTATATCGTTCCGTATGGATGTCCGACGACAGGGCGTGAACCTTGCCAGCATCCGGTGCTGGGCACGAATCTTTGTGCTGATGGTGATGGTGCTGGCCGGTGCCCTTGGCTTGGTGACCTCGCATGCGTCGGAAAACCGCCTGGCCGTTGTGCTGAAGCTGGAGGGCGCCGTCAGTCCGGCGACCGCCGATTATATCACGCGCGGTCTTCGGCAGGCCGAGGAGCGTCAAGCGGAACTGGCGGTCCTGCAGATGGACACGCCCGGCGGTCTCGACACGTCCATGCGTGAGATCACCCGTGCAATCCTTGCCTCGCCTGTCCCGGTGGCGAGCTTCGTCGCGCCGAGCGGCGCGCGGGCCGCCAGCGCCGGCACCTATATCCTCTATGCGAGCCACATCGCCGCCATGGCCCCGGGCACCAATCTCGGCGCCGCGACTCCGGTCGCCATCGGTGGCGACGGATTTCCGTTCGGCGGCGATGAAGAGGCTGACCAGGAGCGCCAGGACGAAAGTCGCGACCCTGAGGGAGATGAATCGGCGGGAGAGCGGCAGTCTCCACGCAACGCCGGTGAAGCAAAGGCGATAAACGATGCAGTGGCCTATATTCGGGGATTGGCGGAGCTGCGCGATCGCAATGCCGATTGGGCGGAAAAAGCGGTGCGCGAGGCGGCCAGCCTGTCGTCTACGGCCGCGGCACGCGAGAACGTCATCGACTTTACCGCCGCTACAGTAGACGAACTTCTCGCCAAGGCGAACGGCCGCACCGTGCGAGCCGGCCAGACGACCGTCACGCTCGACACTTCCGACCTCTTGGTCGAGGAGGTGGAGCCGGACTGGCGCGCCCGGCTTCTCGCCGTCATCACCAACCCGAATGTCGCGCTGATCTTCATGGTGATAGGCATTTACGGGCTGATCTTCGAGTTTCTCAATCCCGGCGCAATGGTGCCCGGAACGATCGGCGGCATCAGCCTGCTGACCGGGCTATACGCACTCGCGGTGCTTCCGGTCAGCTATGCGGGGGCCGGCCTGATAATGCTGGGCGTCGGCCTTATCGTTGCGGAAGCTTTTGCGCCGTCTTTCGGCATCCTTGGCATCGGCGGCACCGTCGCGCTGGTGCTGGGGGCCACCATTCTCTTCGACACCGACATACCCGGTTTGCAGCTGTCCTGGCCCGTGATCGGCGGCGTTGCGGTCGGCAGCTTGGCGCTCACCCTGTTGATCGTCCGGCTGGCATGGACTTCGCAGCGGCGCAAAGTGGTCACAGGCGCCCAGCGCCTGGTCGGCGCGACCGGCACCGTTGGAGACTGGAACGGAACTGTTGGGCACGTGTTTGTAGAAGGCGAACGGTGGAACGCGGTTTCCTCCCGTCCCTTGGTCCCCGGCCAGGAAGTTCGCGTCACTGCGCTAAACGGCCTGACCCTCGAAGTCGAAACCCGGGACCTGCACGACGCGCAGCGACTGCGCTAAGGCGCGAGAGGAGAGACCAATGGATATTTTCGGCGATTTTGCCTTCTATTTGATGCCTATTCTCATCCTGCTGATCGTCCTTGCCTCGGCGATCAAGATCCTGCGGGAGTACGAACGTGGAGTTATCTTCACGCTTGGCCGCTTCACTGGTGTCAAAGGACCCGGCCTGATCCTGCTCATCCCGTTTGTGCAGCAAATGATTCGTGTCGATCTGCGCACGCTGGTGTTGGACGTACCCACTCAGGACGTCATCTCGCGCGACAATGTTTCGGTCCGTGTCAACGCAGTGATCTATTTTCGGGTGATCGATCCTGAAAGGGCGACGATCCAGGTCGAGGATTTCATGATGGCGACGAGCCAGCTCTCGCAGACGACGCTTCGGTCCGTTCTCGGCAAGCACGATCTCGACGAGATGCTGGCCGAACGCGACAAGCTCAATAGCGACATTCAGGAGATACTTGATCTTCAAACCGACGCCTGGGGCATCAAGGTCGCGAATGTAGAGATCAAGCATGTAGATATCGATGAATCTATGATCAGGGCCATTGCCCGCCAGGCCGAAGCCGAGCGAGAGCGGCGGGCCAAGGTCATCAATGCCGAAGGCGAGCAGCAGGCTGCGCAGAAGCTGTTCGAAGCCGCCGAAATCTTGGCAAAGCAGCCGCAAGCCATGCAACTCCGCTATCTAAGCACGTTAAATGTGATAGCGGGCGAGAAGAACTCGACGATCGTCTTTCCCTTCCCGATGGAATTTGCAAACCTCGTGCCCGGCATGAAGGACCAGCATCCGAAGTAGGAACCGGCCGAGACGCGGAACTCCTGCCAGTTCGTCGGCCATTCATGGAGGCACCTGATCATGCGAGAATGGGCGCTGACAGAGGGCAGGCTCAGGATACTGATCCTGTTGGCGGCGACCGCCCTAGGGCTTTATCTGTGTTATCTGTTGGCGCTGCCCTTCCTGCCTTCATTGACCTGGGCGCTGGTTTTGAGCGTGATGCTCTTGCCGATGCATCGCCGGATCGAGGCGCGCACCGGCCATGCCAATCTAGCGGCCGTTATATCCGTCATCGTGGCGGCGAGCGCAGTGGTCGTTCCTGTGCTCTATGTGGCGCAGAAACTCGTCGTCGAAGCGGTGGAAGGCGCCGTTTACCTGGAAGGGCAGCTTCGCGGCGCAGAATGGCGCGATGCCATTGATGCCTATCCACGATTGGCAAGAAGCGTGGAATGGATCGAGGAACAATTGGACTTCACCGGAGCCGTTGCAAACCTCGCGCAATGGCTCACCGTCCAGAGCACCTCGTTGGTGCGAGGTTCGGTCAATCAGCTGCTCAATTTATTGCTAACGTTCTATCTGCTCTTTTATTTCCTGCGCGACAGGCAGCGAGTCTGGCAAACGCTGGGCGACTTTTCTCCGCTTTCCCGTGCAGCGACTGAGCTGGTCGCGCGCCGGTTCATGGATACTGTCCACGCAACGATCTTCGGCACGCTTGGCGTTGCCGCCGTGCAGGGGACGCTGAGCGGATTGATGTTCTGGTGGTTGGGCCTACCGCTGCCGATATTTTGGGGCGTAGTGATTGGGTTGCTCGCCATCGTGCCCGTGCTGGGCGCGTTCGTCGTCTGGGTGCCAGCGGCTGTCTTTCTGGTTTTCGAGGGCCATTGGATAAAGGCTCTGATTCTCGCGGCATGGGGCGGCATCATCGTTGGCGGTATCGACAATCTTCTCTACCCGGTCCTGGTGGGGAACCGGCTGAAGCTTCACACGGTCCCGGCGCTGATAGGCCTCATTGGAGGCATAATCCTGTTCGGCGCCTCAGGGCTTGTCCTCGGACCAGCCGTGATCGTCGTCACCTTGGCCCTGGTGGAAATACTCAAGAGACATTTCCGCCGTGAAACCATCCGGCACGACAACGTGTCGCGACGCCGGGCGAAACCGAAGCAAAGCGGTGAGACGAACCCGCGGACTTGAAGCATCAAGGGCCGGGACGCCTGCGGTTTATTGTGAGGCCTCGATTCCGAGTTCAGAGGCCTTGGCCTCGAACTCATCCTTGATCTCGTTGAGCGTCGGCAGGTTCAGCGCCTTCAGGTCGGCATGCACTTTCTTGGCCGGATCGGAGTTGAGGTCACGCTTGAAATTCTTGACGACATCCTTGGCCGAACCGTAGCGCTGAAAGCGCTCTATCTCGGCTCGCGTAGCGTCCTGGACATCCTTGAGCTTCTTCCTTTCTGCGTCGGAACGGCCCTCCGGCCGAGCCTTCATTACGGGATCGAAAGCGCGTTCGATCAGAAATTCCACGAGCTGTCGCTTCGCATCTGATGCCATCGGTGTCGTCCTCCTCGGCTGCGACTTCGGCTACTGAAACGCTTTGGCCAAGGAATCCGCCGCTCTCCGGGATTACCGGAGTCGAACTGAGATTATTGCTGGGCCAGACGAACGCATCCTCGCGCCGGCATTCGACTTTCAGTTTCGCCTGCTGCTCCACGTCCCGAAACGGACGGTACTCCGGATGGTTCCGCGGAGTAATTCGAACCCGCGATCGGCTTTTCCGGGCGAGCCGAGCGTCGGGGCTGGGTTACTCTTCCGCTGCGTCGAACCTGCCTGTACAGCACGGTCCGGCAGGACCGCTGGTGTGATTTCCATGCGGCGCAGTAATAGCCTCGCCGAAAACCACTCAGACGAACGAGCAGCGCGTGGAGGCTATCGGGGGAATGGTGAGACAATTGGATCTTCATCCTTGCGACGGCGATACTCGTCTCGCGCATCTTCATCCCATGGGTCGGCGGAGTCGTTAAAACCAGCCCATCCGTCAGCTTCAAACTCGCGTCTAAGGGCAGCAGTATCGGATGATTGGCCCAAGATCGCCTGCGCGGCATTCGCCTGTGTCTCGTCAACACGGGCGATCACCAGTGCGTTGCCCCGTCTGAGGCCCTCTGCATAGACATGTGCTTCCCGTTCATCGACGCCTGCATCCGTCAACGATCCCAGAAGACCGCCGAGGGCGCCTCCGGTCGCTGCTCCTATCAAAGTGGTCGCCAGCCAACCGGCGCCGACCACCGGGCCAATGCCGGGAATGGAGAAGGATCCGAGGCTCGCCAGAAGGCCGCCAATGCCCCCGACCGCCGCCCCGACGCTTGCGCCGGCTACCGTGGCGCCGGCGCCTTGCGTTCCACTTGGACTGCTTCCGCTGGGCGCCACGATACTGATGTCCCTGCTTGGAATCCCGGAATCTTCCAACTCCTCAACCGCCAGGCACGCCTGATCATATGTGTCGTAAAGCCCGCTGATCGTTCGCATTTCAGCATCCTTTTCTTCCAACGGCGATTCGCGAGCGGCTCCTGGGCGGCAAACCGGAAATGACAAGAATCGTTCCAATCAGCGTGCTGAGATGCGTAGAAAACGCCTTGTACGATGCATTGGGCAGGCTAGGTCATTTGCAATAGCTGCCTTGTTTCGACGCGTTGTCCAGGACTGTGCGGTTAGCGTTGTCGGCTTCACGTTAGTCTGGAGTCGCGCCTAGTCGTGAGTAAGCACCGCCACGTGCCACCAGCTCATCATGTGGACCTTGTTCTACGATGCCCGTCTCGTCGACCACGACGATGCGATCGGCATTACGGATCGTCGCCAGCCGATGCGCGATCACCAGTGTCGTTCGGCCTTGCGCAAGCTCTGCCAGCGACTGCTGGATCTCGCGCTCCGTCTGCGTGTCGAGCGCCGATGTTGCCTCGTCCAGGATGAGGATCGTCGGGTTCTTCAGGAACATGCGCGCGATCGCCAGGCGCTGTTTCTGACCGCCCGACAGTTTTACGCCGCGCTCGCCGACGATCGTATCGAGACCTTCCGGCAGGGAAGCGATGAGTTCGTCCAGGTGGGCGCGGCGCGCTGCCTCGACAATGTCGCTTTCCATCGCGTCCAGCCGGCCGTAGGCGATGTTCTCGCGGATCGTGCCGCCAAACAGGAACACGTCCTGCTGCACGATGCCGATCTGGCCGCGCAACGAGGCCAGCTTCATATCGCGTATATCCAAACCGTCGATCGTGATGGCGCCGCTATCGACCTCATAAAAGCGCGGCAGCAGCGAGCACAGAGTCGTCTTGCCCGCGCCGGACGGCCCGACGAAGGCGATCGTCTGTCCCGCCGCGATGTCAAGGTTGATGCCCTTCAAAACCGCCCGTTCGCCGCTGTAGCCGAAGGTGACATCGCGGTAGCTGATGTCACCTTTGAGCGCCGGTGCTTCAATTGCCCCAGGCCGATCCGCGATGTCCGGCTCGGTGTCGAGGAGAGCGGTATAGCGGCGGAAGCCGGCAATGCCCTTCGGATAGGTTTCGATCACCGAGTTGATCTTGTCGATGGGCCGGAAGAAGACGTTGACGAGGAGCAGGAAGCCGACGAAGCCGCCGCTTGTAAGTTCGCCCTGCAGCACGAGATAGCTTCCGGCGATCATCACCACTAGTTGGATCAGCCGCATGCTCATGTAGCTCATCGACGTGCTGGCGGCCATGATGCGATAGGCGTCGAGCTTGGTCTTGCGGTAGCTGGCGTTGTCACGGGCGAAGAGATTGCGCTCGTGGTCTTCATTGGCGAAAGCCTGCACCACCCGCATGCCGCCGACATTCTCCTCGATGCGAACATTGAAGTCGCCGACCCGCCCGTAGAGCGCCTGCCAGTTGCGCGTCATGCGCGCGCCATAGCGGCTTGTCACCCAGGCGACGAGCGGAACGATTGCCGCCGTTATCAATGCAAGCTGCGCATTAACGAAGAACATCAGCACGAAGGCGCCGATGAAGGTCATGATGGCGATGAACAGGTCTTCCGGGCCATGATGGGCGACCTCGCCGATCTCCTCCAGATCCTTGGTGACCCGGGCAATGAGGTGGCCGGTCTTGTGGTTGTCATAGAAGCGGAACGAGAGCTTTTGCAGGTGATCGAAGCTCTTCCGGCGCATCTCGGTCTCGATGTTGATACCGAGCATATGGCCCCAGTAAACCACGACCGCCATCAGTCCGGTGTTCAACACATAGACGGCAAGCAGGCCGGCCGACGCTGCGAGAATCAGCAGCCATTGGTGAGTCGGAAGCAACTCGTCGACGAACACCTTGACCGCCATCGGAAACCCGAGTTCCAGCATGCCGGACAGAACCGCGCAGCAGAAATCCAGGATGAACAGACCCTTCCAGGGGCGGTAGTAGGAGAAAAATCTACGAAGCATTGGGAGCTTTTCTGGATCGAAGGTGTGGATTGCCAAGAGCATGGCGATGCAGGGCGACTGCGGGCGGTATCACCTTCCAATTTGAATAGGCCCGGAACAACACCGCTGCAAGGCAACTGCCTCAAGGCTGACCTTGCCTGGACGAATAGCTTAGGATAACTTGAGTTGAAAAATCATGTTATGAGGTCCTTATGCTGACTGCAACCACGCGCTGCGAAACGCCGAATGCGGGCAAATATCTCCAGCAGCTCTGCAAGCATTTCGCGCACAAGGTTGAGGTCGCCTACGGTGATGGCCACGGGCAGTGCCGTTTTTCCTGCGGCACGGCTACGATGAATGCCGGCCTCAAAGAGCTGGATATAACGGTGGAAGCGGCCGACACCGGCGCATTGACCGAGACCAAGCAGGTCGTCGAATCGCATCTCATCCGGTTCGCCTTCCGCGAAAATCTCCAGCCGCTGGCGTGGCACGATTGAAGCGCCTGTTTTCGACACGGAGCATGCCCATGAGATGGCTCAAGTCGGTCCTGGCGCTGCCGGCGCTGGCCCTTTTCCTCGTTCAGGCGTTCGCAACCGAGATCGAGACTGCGAAAGGCCCGGTAACCTTCGGCAAGACGCCGCAAACGCTCGCCGTGTTCGATATTGCGGCAGTCGATACGTTGAACAGCCTGGGCGTGAGGATTACCGGCTTGCCCGAGAACCTCTATGTGCCCGAACTTGCCGGATTGAAGGGTGACGCAGAAATCGTGGGCACCATCTTCGAGCCCGACCTGGAGGCTCTGAGCGCACTGGCGCCGGACCTCATCATTGTTGGCGGACGCTCCTCGCCGCAATTGGCGGCGACGAGCCGGATCGCGCAGACCATCGACATGACGATGGACGGCGATGACCTGTTCGCGCAGGCAAAGCAGCGCCTGACGGCTTACGGCGCTCTCGTTGGCAGGCAGGCCGAGGCCGCCGCGCTTGCTTCGGAACTTGACGCCGCCCTCTTGTCGACGCGTGCCGCCGTCAAGGGCAAGGGCACGGCGCTGATCCTGATGACGAGCGGTCCGAAAGTGACGGCCTACGGCAAGGATTCGCGCTTCGGCTGGGTGCATTCGGCACTCGAGCTTCCGCCTGCAGTCGAGAATGTCGAGGCCGCCACCCACGGTGAAGCGATCTCGTTCGAGTTCCTCCGTGACGCCAATCCGGACTGGCTTATCGTGCTCGATCGCGCCGCGGCGATCGGTTCGGGGGAGCAGAATGCCATGGCGACGCTCGACAATGAGTTGGTTGCCGAAACCACGGCCTGGAAGAAAGGGCAGGTAGTCTACATGCCGGCAGCCGATTTCTACATCGCTGCAGGCGGCGTCCAGGCGACGAAGCGCGTGCTTGAGACCATTCGAGACGCTTTCTCGCAGACCCAATGACCGCCGGATCCGTTGGCTCTCAAGGCTTCGCTTATCAGGCAATCGGCGCCGCGACCCTGCTGGCGCTCTTTGTGGCCAGTCTGTTTGTCGGCGTTAGCGAGCTTACCGTAGGCAGTCTGGCCTCAGACCCGGAAGCGTTGCGGCTGATCATGATCAGCCGCCTGCCGCGTACTCTGGCCGCGCTTCTGGCCGGCGGCGCATTGGCCATCGCAGGGCTTGTGATGCAGACACTTGCCCGCAACCGTTTCGTCGAGCCGTCGACGGCTGGAACCGCGCAATCCGCGGCGCTCGGCATTCTGGTCGTGACGCTCGTGTGGCCAAATGCGTCGCTTGGATGGAAAGCGCTCGGCGCCGCCGCGACCGCTCTTGCCGGAACATCCATTTTTCTCATGCTTGCCCATAGGCTGCCGCCAACGCAGCCCTTCCTCGTTCCGCTGTTCGGACTTGTCTATGGCGGCATCATCGGATCTGCCGCTACCTTTGCCGCGTGGCATTTGGATCTCCTGCAATACCTCGAAGTGTGGATCACAGGTGAGTTCTCAGGCGTCCTGCGCGGGCGCTATGAACTGTTGTGGGTTGCGGGCGCCCTGGTCGCGCTGGCTTGGTGGACGGCCGACCGTCTGACGATCCTTTCGCTGGGTAAGGACGTCAGCATCGGGCTCGGCCTGAACTACGCCGGCATGCTGCGGCTCGGCCTGGTCATCGTCTCGGCGATCACCGCTCTGACTGTGGTTGTTGTCGGGACAATCCCTTTCGTGGGACTGGTCGTTCCGAACATTATGTCGCGCTTCGCCGGCGAAAACCTGCGCCACACCTTGCCATGGGTTGCAGGCGGTGGTGGGGCGTTGGTGCTGGCCTGCGACATCCTTGGCAGACTGTTCCGCTTCCCCTACGAGGTCCCGGTTGGCACGATCCTCGGCGTCGTGGGGGCGATACTTTTCCTGATGCTCCTGCTTGGCCGGAACGGCAATGACTGAAGTCGCGATGGAACGGGGCTTGGTGCGGCCCGACCGTCGTCTCGCCGTGATGGCGGCGGTTGCGCTGCTGGTCGCAGTGGCGTTCATGACGATAGGCCTACGCGGAAATTTCGCCTTCGTGATCGAACTGCGTGCAGTGCGGCTGGCGGCGATTGTTGTGGTCGGCGTGGCGGTGGCGGTTTCGACGGTCGTGTTTCAGACCGTTTGCGCCAACCGCATCATCACTCCATCGATCATGGGGCTGGATGCGCTCTACGTCTTTTGCCAGACCGCGCTTGTTTTTGCGCTGACCGGTTTCGGCTTTGCCGGCATCGATCCCCGCCTGCATTTCCTCGGCAATTTCACGGCAATGACGTGTCTCGCGCTGCTGCTGTTCCTGCCCATGCTTCGCCGGCGTTTCGACCTGACGCTGATGTTGCTGACCGGCGTCGTGCTGGGCGTGCTGTTCCGATCGCTGACGACCTTGCTGGCGCGCCTGCTGGATCCGAACGATTTCGCGGTGCTGCAAGGCGCAGTCTTCGCAAGCTTCAATACAGTGGAGCCCGGTCTCCTGCTGTTGGCTGGCGTGATCACCGTGGCGGGTGTCGCCACCGCCTGGCGGGCGCGACATGTTCTCGATGTGCTCGCGCTGGGCGCCGACACAGCCATCGGGCTCGGCGTCGCGTGGCGCGGCACGGCTGCCGGGCTCCTGGTTCTTGTCGCCGCGCTCGTTTCCGCGTCGACGGCGCTGGTCGGTCCGATGGCGTTTCTGGGGCTGCTGGTGGTTTCGCTCGCCGAACGCATCGTGGGCACCGGCCGGCACGCCATTCTTCTGCCGGCAGCCGCGTTCACGGCGATAATCGTGCTCGTGGGCGGCCAGATGGTCCTCCAGCATGCTCTCAGCGGCGAAGGCAGCCTCGGCATCGTCGTGGAATTCGTCGGCGGCATCGTTTTCCTAGCCCTTCTGTTTGGGGGTCGGCGTTGATCGAGATTGCAGGCGTCTCCCTGGCCCTTGGCGGCAACCGCATCCTGGATAATGTCAGCCTGACAGTTCCGAAGGGCGGGGTCACGGCGCTTGTCGGCCCGAATGGCGCCGGCAAGTCCAGCCTGTTGTCGCTGATCGCCCGCCTGCAGCCGCTGCAACGCGGCCGCATCACGGTCGACGGACTGCCGGTCGATACGACGCCGAGCCGGCAGTTGGCCAAGATCATGGCCATCCTGCGACAGGATCCCGGCATCGCAAGCCGCTTGCGCGTCGTAGAGCTGGTGGGTTTTGGCCGTTTCCCGCATCACCGCGGCAGGCTGACGGCGAAAGACCGCGAAATCGTCGCGGCGTCCCTCGAACAGTTCGATCTCAGCGATCTGGCGCAGCGCTTCATCGACACCTTGTCGGGCGGTCAACGGCAGCGCGCCCTCGTAGCCATGACCTTCTGCCAGGGGACGGACTACATCCTTCTCGACGAACCGCTGAACAACCTCGACATGTTTCATGCAAGGAATCTCATGCGGACGCTGAGACATATCGCCGACGAGCACGGCAAGACGGTGCTCATCGTGCTCCACGACATCAATCACGCAGCCGCCTATGCCGACCATATCGTCGCGATGAAGGACGGCGCCGTTGTCGCATCGGGCGACACCAACGCCATCATACGGTCAGACATTCTGGAGAGCATTTTTGGCTTTCCTATACAGGTTGAGCGGATAGCCGGCCGGTTGGCGGTCCTGCACCACATTTAGGCGCGCGCTTCGTGTGTTCTGAAGAACACAACGGTTACAATAGCTTGCTTAAACTGGATTTTTTTTATCAACTTTATTGTCGAGTCCGCCCCGATGCGTTAAGTCAATCCTGGGCGGCGCGCTTCTCGCGCCCGCCGGGGTCACAGTCATCGAGGGGAAATCAGTTGATGTCATCCGATACTCTGCGAGCGCTTGCCGTCAGCACCGCGATGTCCACTCTCTTGTGTACCGGCGCAATGGCGCAGTCGGACCCCACCCGGAAAGCGGAAGCCACGACGACTTCCACCCAAGAAGACGAAGACACTCAAGCTCCCGATGGAGTAACGCAACTCGACACCATCATCATTGTAGACGTGGGTGCGGGCGCTGACGCTACGGCGGGCGCCGATGTGATCATCATCGACCAGCAGGAGATCGATCGCAAGAAACCGCAGGACTTGAGAGAAGTCTTCTCCGGTGAACCGCAGATCGCCGTCGGCGGGGCGATCCCAAGCACGCAGAAGATCTACGTGAACGGCATCGACGAGAACAATCTGGCCGTGACTGTCGACGGGTCGCGGCAGAACAACAAGGTTTTCCACCACAATGGCACATACCTGCTCGATCCGGCGCTCTTGAAAGCGGCGTCCGTGCAGGCGGGTGTCGCGCCAGCCGACGCCGGCCCAGGCGCGCTGGCCGGCTCGCTCGGCTTCGAGACCAAGGACGCTGCCGACCTGCTCGAACCAGGCCGCAATTTCGGTGGTTTCGTCACCGGTATCTGGGACACCAACAGCGAAACCTACGCCACCGGCGTGAGCGCCTTCGGCCAGCAGGGCGGCTTCGAATATCTCGGCTACATCAATTACAGCAATGGCGGCAACTTCACCGCCGGCAACGGCGATGAGATGCCGGGGACGGGCACGGACCTGATCAGCGGGCTCGCCAAGATCGCCTACGAAAGCGTCGAGGGCCATCGCTTCGAACTCAGCCACGAGCAGGTCCGCGACGACGACCTTCGTCCCTATCGCGCCAATGTCTATATCAATCGGCCGGGGCGGGAACCTGAATTGCGGAATTACGATCTGCGCCGCCAGAACACGGTCTTTACCTATACCGACACGTCGCCGGAAGGTTGGTGGGACCCCAAGATCGTGCTCGCCTACAGCAGGACCCAGATCGCCACACCTGAGTATTTCTTCGACGTTGTTTCGCCTACGGAAGGCGCGACCAGCAGCTTCAACGGCAAGGTGGAGAACAGGTTTGCGCTCGACATCGGCAGTGTCACTGCCGGCTTTGATTTCTACAACGACAAGGCCGACTTGGAGTATCGCAACCCGACGGAGCCGTTCTTTACGGACGAGCGCGCCACAAACATCGGCGCCTATGCGCAAGCGAGGCTGGAGCCTTTCGACCGCACCCGGATTTCGTTTGGCGGACGCGCCGATCATCAGTGGTTCACCGGCGTCGACGATTCGGATTGGAACAATGCTGGCGTGAGCGGCAACATCTCCGGCGAATATGACCTTGTGCCGGAATTCCTGACCGTCAAGGCCGGCACCTCGCATGTCTGGGGCGGTGTTCCACTCGCGGAGAACTTCATCCAGAATCCACTCTGGACCTATGGGGATGGCCCCGAACCGGTCACCTCCAACAACTACACGGCCGGTCTTGAGGCTTATTACAATGGCTTCACCTTCGAGGCGAACGTCTTCCGCACCGACATAAGCGATGCACGCTTGCCGGTGTTCGGACGAGGCGCGCCGGTCCCGGAAGTGACGTCGATCCGAACCCTTGATCTAGTCTCCGAGGGTTGGGAAATCGGCGGGCGCTATGATTGGGATGCCGGCTTCGTCAGCGTGAAATACGCCGACATCGATGCCGATGTCGACGATGTGCCTGCCGATTCCGAGATCGGCCGCTACCTGACGACGCCGCTCGGGCAGATCATCATGATCGGCGCCGGCTATACATTCGACGATTGGGGCATTGAAGTCGGTGGTGACATCGAAATCGCTTTGAAGACCGACAGGACCCTGGTGAGGCATCCGACCGATCCGGAGAGCGCAAAGAAAGAACTTCCCGGCTATGAGGTGGTGAATGCCTACCTCGAGTGGACGCCGCCTTCGAGGCCGA
The DNA here is from genome assembly GCF_000236565.1 of Mesorhizobium alhagi CCNWXJ12-2. GTDB lineage: Bacteria > Pseudomonadota > Alphaproteobacteria > Rhizobiales > Rhizobiaceae > Allomesorhizobium > Allomesorhizobium alhagi. Next base: position 13,276 of record NZ_AHAM01000080.1, read on the forward strand.
ACTTCACGCTGCGCGCCGACGCTCTCAATATATTCGATGAGAACTACACGGATCGCGCCGCCTATGGCCAGGACTTCGACGGCGTGGATCCGCACTTCGATCCCGGCCGCTCGTTCCGGCTGAGCGCCACAGCGCGGTTCTGACCCCGAGCGCCACCGCAGTTCTGACATCGAAAAGGCCGGCGCGGGAGTGACCTGCGCCGGCCTTGGAATTCGCCTCGAAACGCGGTGGCTTTACGCTACGCCGGCGCGGATCGGCGCATCTCGATCGGCCTCGAGAAGACGCAAATTGCGAGCGTCGTTGGCGAGTATGTTGAAGCAATCGCCGCCGAACCATTCGAGGGAGGCGTCAACGTCGTCATGCTCGAACAGTTCATCAAGGAACCCCAGATAGTCCACGACACCGTCGAAAAGCGCGGTCATGCCCGTCCGCTTTCCTGCCGCGGCATAGACGTTTGCCGGTTCGAAGACGCCTAAGTCGGCGCGCGAGCGCACATTCTTCAAATGATAGTGCCGGATATGCGGCAGGAGGGCGCGATGCGCGGCGACCGGATCATCGCCGCCTTCCCAGATGTGCAATGTGTCGAAGTTGATCCCGAGCGCCGGATGATCGATCTCCTCGATTAGGCGCTGCGTGGACGACAGCGTATCGGCAAGCGTTTCGGGATGCGTCTCGACCAGTATCTGGCAGCCCTGATCCTGCGCAATCATGCAGGCATCCTTGAGCCGGGCGGAAAGCCGCCAGCGGCCTTCGGGCGAGATGTCCCGGCTTGCCGATTTGCCAGCGAACGTTCGCACCTTGCGAGCGCCCCAGCGGCCGGCCAGGCGGCAGAGATTCGACGTGGCATCACGCAGCGACGCCAGATCCTCATCGAGAGGCAGGTAGTCGCTGAGCATCGGAACGGAAAGGCCGAACGCCGCCATCCACTCGGCGTTGCGGTCGGTCATATGCTGCATGTTGCGCGCATGCGCCGCCCAGAGCTCGATGCCCTGGAAATCGTTCGCCGCCGCCCATCGCGCGATGTCCTCCAGCGACAGCAGGTGATGGCGGAAGGTGATCGTACAGAGCGACAGTCTCATGCGACTGCGTCCTCCAGATCGTGGCGCGGAGCGTGCAGGAGGCCGCGTGTGTCGCACCACAAACGATAGGTCTGGGCGAGGCGGCGCTTGAGGTCGCGTTCCATCGAGTCCAGTACATCGAGTTTTTCAAACACCCGTGCCGCCAGGGCATCGGAGCCTGTCTGGCCGAGCTTCATGACGACGTAGTGAAGCGCCTTGAATTCCTGGATCAGCGCCTCGATGTCGTCACAGATTATGTCGAACTCGGCGTTCGAAAGCTGCAGCGATCGCCAGAAGAAGGCAAAGCCATGCTCCAGCCCGTATTTGCGGATCGAGATGACCGGCAGTTCGCGCAGGGCCCTCGACAGGTCGGCCAACGTCACGCCGTCGCGACCCTCGACATGCGCGCGGACGATCTCGCGCGCGGCGCTCGTCAAAAGATTGTCGTCCTCGTGAAAACAGGCAAGGAAGTAGTCGCGCAAATCGATAGCGGACGGTTTCCTGATATCGGCGGCGTCGAAAATAAAGCCGCCCGCAACGGTTGGCCGCATGATCGCATTGATGACTTTCTGCTTCTCGATCTTGCCTTCCCAGCGGAAATCCGGGTCTCGAACCATCCACACCGCAGGGTCATCGGTGTTCTCCAGCATCAGGTAGTGTGGGAACGGGTTCTGGTTGAACTTGTTCTCGCGCTCGGGCAGATGGAAGAGGTCGAGCATGACCATCAGGTACTCGCTCTCCTTCTTGTGCTCCAAAAGCTCCAGCATCGCCGCCAGGTTCTCTTCCTTAGTAGCCTCCGGCTGATACCATTGGCGGACCTTGGGGCCGTACAGGCGCTCGAACCAATCGCGGAAGAAGTCGTGGTTGATTTCAGCCGCGTGATACGCCAGCCGCCAGCTTCGATCGACGGCGAAGCCCGCATCCCAGACGCCAAAGAAGAACGGCCGATGATCAAGCTGCTTTTGCTTCACTGCATGGCAGACACTGCTGACGAAGCAATGAACCTTGATGTCGACGTAGTCCTCCCCATGCACGCCGATCCGCTCGGCCGCTTCCCTTTCGGCGCGGGTGAAGACCAGTTCCTTGGCAGGCTCCACCTGGTTTCGAGTGGGGTCGGATGCTTCGACGAACAGCCGCGCCAGATCGTCGACAGTGTCGAGGTCCTGACGGCTGATGACCTCCTCAGGCAATTCGACGCCATGGTCGAGTTCGATAGCGAGCATGATTTCGAGGATGAGCACGGAGTCGAGATAAAGATCCTCGTTCAGCCGCGCCTGTGGCGAGAACAAGTCCATGTGCTGGTGGTTGAGCTTCTCGCGCAGGATATTCTCTATCGCGCCCAGCACCTGATCATAAGTCATCACGCAGCCTCCGTCCGCGCTGCTGCGAACTCGCCGGCGTCGTAGCGGGCGGCCACATCGCGCCTGCTTATCTTGCCGTTCGCCTGACGCGGGATCCGCTCCACCTGAAGGATTTCGGTTGGGATCTGGTGTGCCGCCAGCCGCTCGGCGCACCATTGCCGAAGCAGCGCCCGGTCGACAGCATGCTCGGCGCTGAAAAGAAGCGCGACACGCTCGCCCGCGAATGCATCCTGCTTGCGGAAAACAACGGCGTCGCCGATGCCGCCGAACGTCATGACGATGTCTTCGACTTCCTTCGGATAGACGTTGAGGCCGGAGACGTTGATGAGGTCGTCGAGACGCGACAGGAAGACCAGCATGCCGTCGTCGCGGCGGTAGCCGAGGTCCCGGGTTTCCACCACCATGCCCCCGCGCTCGACAACGATCTCCTTCGGATCGCCGTCAGTGCCGGCGTCGCGCAACCAAAACCGCGGCAATACGTAGCCGACTTCATTTGCGGCCTGCACGTCCGGGTTGATCGCGATGCAGCCCGCTTCCGAGCAGCCATATTGCTGGAACATATGTCTGGACTTGTTCCGGATCTGCCTGAACCAGGATTCGGGCAGGAGAGTTCCGGACGTCATCGTTGCGTGGATCTGGTCGCCGGCCGGCAAAAGCCTGGCAAGCGTATGCAGGATGGCCGGCGACGAGATCAGATAGGGCCGTTCCGTTTCGCGCAGCTTGCGCAGCAGGAATTTGGGGTTCCCGGTGTCCAGTATGGCGGGCGTCTGGCCGCGCTTCAGCGCCACCAGTATACCGCAGATCAGCCCATAGGAATGAGTGGTTGGGCAGGCTATCAGCGGTGTCATGTCCCGCGGCTCGACGAACGACGACACGTAGCTCTCGATCTCGTCGTCTATGTCGCCCCACGAACGGGCGATGCACTTCGGCTCGCCGGTCGTGCCGGAACTCATCTGCAGCAATTGCCCCGTTGCGCTTGCGCGGTCCTCGGTGATCGGTTCGCCTTCCAGCCGGTTGTAGAAGAGCCAGTTGCATTTCGCCGTCTCGGCCTGCCGGCGCGCCGCTGCGTAAGGTGTCGAGGAATGCAGCGGCAGGACGCTGACTCCGGCCGCGCGCGCCGCGAAGAAGAAGGCCAGCCAGTCCTGCGCTTCGGAGAAACAGACCGCGAAGCGGTCGCCCGCGCGCTTGTCGAACTGCGCGTCAGCGGCAATCCGGTCCACAGCGTCGCGGAAATGGCCCTGATCATAGACTGTGTCGTTGATTCTTATCATGTTTATGCCTCCTTACGCGCCGGCAAGACTGTTCGGGATTTCGTGGGCACATTCGGCGCCAGGCGGCGAAAGCTTTCGCCGGAGCAGTGATTCCGTGCGGATGCGGGGTTGGAAAAGTCCAAGCGCGGCTTGCCGACCCGTCAATCCGAACTGCCGGGCATGGTCCTGCAATCGCCTGCCGACATCCGACCAGAAGCCGGCTTCGTCGAGGCCGTAACTGCGGTGGAGGAGGTGCGATATCTCGGCCAAGTTGTAGACGAACAGGGCATCAAGGAAGAGTTCGCCGAGCAACTCGACGCTCTCCATCCAATAGTATTGGTTAGGCGCGGCGTCGCGATAGGCGGGGTTCAATGCGAGAAAGTCGGGAACCCTGTCTGGATCACTAAGGAAGCCAGGTACGTATTCGACGCTGTCGTGGAAGTCGCGCATCGCAAGCCGGACCGGCCAGCCGTCGCGATGAATGAGGATCAGGTTCTGGCCGTGCGATTCCGTCGCGATGCCATGGCCGACGAGCAGGTGGAACACCGGCATCACCACCGTATCCACAAGCCTGTCGAGCCAGTCTTCCAGCCCGTACCGCTCGATCCAGTTCGCAACGAACGGCCGGCCGTCGCTCTCCATGGTCATCAGCGCGTTGAGGGGCGCCGCAGCTTCGCCGGGCTTCAGGCAGGCCGTCACGTTTTCGCGCCAGATCGCGGCGATCTGTCCGGCAAGCTGACCGTCCCGATCCGCAATCGTGCCGGCATATTCGCTGAGGATCGTGAGCGGGTAACGTTCCTCAAACACAGGATCGCTGGCGACGATGTCCTTCAGCCATCGGCTGACCATCGGTGCGCTGCACACAGAATGCGGTTCGATGATGCGCTTGGCCGATGAGTTGACGAGATTCATCGGCAGTTTGAGATTGGCGCGTTCCGGGTGATCGCGATTGAAAAGTGTTCGCACGGATTGGCTGGCGGTGTAGCGATCTCCGGCCGGGCCGAGGAGCCCGGCTGAGCCTTCCGCAAGCCAGCGCGACAATTCCGAATCCTGCAGCGCTCGCAATTGCCAGGGGTGCAGAGGCATCAGGCCGAACCGCCTTGCATCGTCGCCGAACCGGGCACGGCGCTCATCCAGGTCCGAATAGGTTTCGGCGCCGAGTTCGTTCGTCCAGAAGACCTGCTCGTCCGTGGGAAACGCCGCGTGCAGGCGTTCAGGTGCGACCGCCAGCCAAGCCAGCTGAAATGCATTGCCCGCTTCCGGGCCGTAAGCCGCATGGTCGGCAAAGTCGAAGCCGGTGCGCGCCTTGAAACACGGATGATACGGATGGCCCTCGTCCGTCGCGCTATCCAATTGTGCAAACGGCAAATCGCGGCGCGGCCGGGGCGGTAGGTTCGTAGCGTTCCAGGCGCTGAAGCCAAGCGTCTGCTCCAACTCGAATGTGAGCTGCGCCCGTCGTTCGGGACAGGCGTTTGTGCTCGCCAGAAGATCGCCGAGGGTCGCCGGCCGCCACTGGCCGCCGTGACCTTGCTCGAGCGTTTCGGGGGCGATCCTGACCCGGCCGAAGGCGCCGATCGAGCCCTCGCAGCGTATCCTGGCGTCGTCCTGGCGCCATTCGAAGCGGCATTTGCCGCCGCGTCGCGTCACCTCGCAATCGACCAGGCCTTCATAGACCAGAGCTTCCGCAAGCTGGCGCATCACGCGCAGCTCGGGAATGCCATGGAGATCAAGAGGCAATGGCATGCGCCTGCTCCGCGGCGATGAACAGCCCTGCGCGGCTCAGCGGATTGGGAAAATGCGTGTAGATCGTGCTGCCACCGTCGGCCAACTCATCGACATCCTGCAGCCGGATTGCGAGATTGGCCTTTGCGGTGATGTTCGGCTTGTCCAGCAGGCCGGTCACGAATTCCCCGCCCGCGCCAGTGAGCTCTCCCGCAAGCTTCTTGAGCCGCGCGCGCAGGATGCCGAGCAGTTCGGCCTCACTCGCCAGTCCGTCATGTCCGGCACGCGCGACGACTGAGAATATCTGGTTGACGATGAGGTAGTAGGAAAACCGCTCACGAATTTCGCTGTCGTCGAAGAAGAGGCTGCGGATCTGAACGATTTCGGGCACCAGACCATACCATCGCTCCTTGAAGCTGCTCGAAAGGTAGAACCCCTGGCTGTCGCGATAGAGATATCGGCTCGGGAGCCCCTCCCGTGAAAGATCGAGCAGGCTGTTTTGCTGATGCGCCTCCAGCGCGACCCCGAACCTGTCGTAGAGCCGGACCAGCGGGTCGAGCGCGCAGTCGAGATAGCATGCGAACCAGCGGCGGCAAGATTCCTCAACGGAAACATCTTTATCGCGCGCGACACGTCGAACGACGCTCTCGAGCAAAGATACCCCTCCGGGAAGCGGCTCGGCCGTCAGCGCCGAAACGGTTATAACCAGATCGCCGGCGCGATGTCGGAACGGATTTTCGCGGAAGATGACTTCAAATCCGCTCTCCGCCTGTCCAGGGATATCCAGCGTCAGATATGCGCTGTCGTGGAGAAAGCCGAGGCGCGAATCGAAAGTGTTGATCCCGGCGCGCTCGAACAGGCACGCCAGCGCTACACCGGCCTCCAGCTCATGCCGCCTGTTCACGCGCTTTGAGTTGGTGATGCGGACAGGCAGCGAGAATTTCGGCATCCACGCGGCGTCCTCGCAATAGACGGTGCGTACAGACGAGGTCGCCGTGAACAGGGGGCCCGCCGGTCCAAGATGGCGGATCTGTCCCGAGGCCATGAGTGACCGCACTTTCGGGTCGAGCATCAATGCCTCCGCTTGTAGTGGATGCATTGGCATGAGCATTTCGCCATCGCCGGTGTTCATTTTTCCGGCGTCATTCGCCAGCAGCGATTCGACGATAGGCTCTACCGCCATGCCGGCGGAATCCTCGCGGACGAGGTGGGCGGCGGCGGCGAAATAGGTCAGCTGGAAACCGCCGCGCAATTCGGGGGCATAGGCGGTCTGCTGCCAATTCGTCATGCCTTGAAGACTTTTGGGCGTCGGATGCAGCGGATGCCCGAAATACAAGGATTGTTCCGCAGCTATAAAGCCTGCCGCTGGGGGTGCTCGATCGGCGGCGTCGAGATAACGTTTCGTCGCCTGGCAGCTCTGAATGATCCGTTCGAGAAGCTCTACCTCGACCTGTCGGTGCATGGCCGATCCAGCTTCTCGGGCCCCCAGCACAAGCAGATGCACGGCCAGGATCGGCTCTATCTCGTACCAGCTTCCACCGACATCCTGGCGCATCCAGATTCGTCCAAAGAGGTGCATTCCGCAAAGCGATCGGGATTTGATTTCGATGCGCAAGACGGCCCGCCGCGACGGGAGCGAAATCTCCACGCAATCGAAATTCCGTTCTCCAACGCGATGGAACACCGGGATCCCGGAATTCAGCTCGCGCATATAGCTGTTGGCGAAAGCTCGAAATGTCGCCTGTTCTGCTGCAATCTGATTCTTGTCGAGCATTCCTGCGGACGCCATTTCATGCAGAGGCCGGGGGCAGGCGCTCGGATCGAATTTTTCAAGTTTTCGAGGACGCCGCGCGTAAAAGGGCCAGCCTTGCTGCGGCCGCGGCTAAACTTAACTATGATTGTCATGTTATCCCGACAGCGCGCGCGGATCAACCCTCCGTTCACGATCAGAAATGAGGTTCTGAGGCCATCCGAGTTAGAAATTTCAAGGTAGCTCGGTTGATGGCGGACTCGCTCGACAATCGCCCAGGCGGGTTCCGCTGATTTTCGGGGAGCGGCCTAGCTCCCGGAACCCGCCCAAGCTTTGCATTGCACGCATGGCTCGCATGCGCCTGCCCCTCTCGCTGGCGGCTCAAAGACATCATATATGCTGCGGTGCACAATCTGAGGGAAAGACCATGAGCAAGATCATTCGCAGCACCGGGATCGGTGAATTCTTCAACATGATGGGCAGCGCGATCAATGCCGCCGCTGCCCTGGAGACAGGCCGCCGGCCGAATGCGCGCGATCTGCGCCGGCTTGGCATCGATCCGATGCGGTTCAACAACGTCAGATAATCCCGAGGCGGACGCCTCGGAAAAGACCCCGACAAATCCAAGTTCTGTTTCGTCGTTGGCCGGCCCGTTCAGGGCCGGCTTTGTTTTATCCGGCCGCAGTTTACCTATCGAGCTACCGCGACACCGCTGGCCGTGATGCTCAGGCCGCCTGCGGCGGGTGCCCGCCGCTGAATCGCCTCCGCCATTTCAAGCCCGACCACTCCTCCGGCCCGCCGCGTGGCCCGGAGTGGTTGCAGGTGTCCAGATGTCGCATTGACACCTCGCTGCTTTCTGGAATTATGTATACCAGAGAGTGAGCGCCAATTGCCGAAGTTCAACGTGAGAAGGCCCTGAAAACTGCTCCATCAAACGAGCCAAAGGGTACCAAAAAGGGGAATGAGAACGGGCAGGTTCCTTGCCGCAAAGGTGGAGCCGCCATGGAAGCTGGAGGAGGAAGGATGAAGATCTGCATCTTTGGCGCCGGCGCGATCGGCGGCTATATGGCAGTGATGTTGAAGCGCGGCGGCGCCGAGGTGTCGCTGATTGCGCGCGGCGCACATCTTGGCGCGATCCAGCAGAACGGCCTCCGGCTCGTCATGGAAGGCGAGGAGATTGTTGAGCGCATGCCGGCCTCCAGCGATCCGCGTGATTTCGGTCCCCAGGATTATGTGATTGTCGGGCTCAAGGCGCATCAGGCGTGGGAGGCGGCCGAGCAGATGATAGCGCTGCTGGGGCCAGATACCGCCGTTGTCACCGCCCAGAATGGCGTCCCCTGGTGGTATTTCCACGGGCTCGGTTCGCAATTTGCGGACCTGCGCCTCGAAAGTGTCGATCCCGGCAGCCGGCAGTGGAAAATTATCGGCCCCGAGCGTGTCATCGGCGCTACGGTCTATCCAGCGACCGAGATCACCGAACCGGGCGTCGTCCGGCATATTTATGGCAACCAGTTCGGGCTCGGCGAACCGGACCGCAGCGACAGCGAGCGGGTGAAGCGGCTGGCGGCGGCGATGGAGGCCAGTGGCCTAAAGCCGCGCTTTTACGACGACATCCGCAACGACGTCTGGATCAAGCTCTGGGGCAATCTCTGCTTCAACCCGATTTCGGCGCTCACAGGGGCAACGTTGGACGTTGTCGCGACCGATCCGGGTACGCGAACGCTCGCGCGCAACATGATGCTCGAGGCACAGGCGATAGGCGAGAAGTTCGGCGCTACCTTCCGAGTGGATGTGGAGCGGCGCATCGATGGGGCGGCCGGCGTCGGCGCCCACCGCACCTCCATGCTGCAGGACGTCGACAAGGGGCGGCCGATCGAACTCGACGCGCTTTTGACTTCCGTGCAGGAAATGGGGCGTCTTGCCGGCATCGCCACGCCTTTCATCGACAGCGTCCTGGCGCTCGCCCAGCAGATGGGACGCGTGAAAGGGCTCTATCCGACATACCCCGAAGGACATCCCGCCGCGCAGCGATTGGCGTCCTGAGTTTCCGCTTATAATCACTCGCGAAGCGGGACCGGACGGTTCCGGCCCGCTCGCAGACCGCGCCGTAACAATGAGAGCGAGATGATACGCGATCGCCGCGCAAAGATCACCGCCACGCTCGGGCCGGCAAGTTCCGACCCGCAGACGATCCGTCGTCTGTTCGAGGCCGGTGTCGATGTTTTCCGGCTGAATTTCAGCCATGGCGGACATGCGGACCACAAGGCGCGTCATGAGGTCATCCGGGCTCTGGAGCGGGAAAGCGGCCGTCCCATCGCTATTCTCCAGGATCTGCAGGGGCCGAAGATCAGGCTCGGAACACTTGCAGGCGCGCGCACTTTAGAACGTGGCGATCGTGTGCGCTTCGTTCATGCGGCGGAGAGCAAGGCGCCGAAGGAATTAGGCCTGCCCCACAAGGAAGTCTTTGAAGCCGTGATGCCCGGCCACCGGTTGCTGATCGACGACGGCAAGGTGCGGCTGGTTACCGAAAGCGTCGGCGACGGCACGATCGAAGCGACCGTGACGGTCGGCGGAGCCGTAACCGACCGCAAGGGGGTCAACCTGCCCGACACGATGCTTTCGCTTTCCCCGATCACCGGGAAAGACCGCCGCGACCTCGAATTCGGTCTTGAGCTTGGCGTCGACTGGGTAGCCTTTTCCTTCATCCAGCGGCCAAGCGACGTGATCGAGGCGCTGGCGCTGGTGGACGGGCGGGCGGGCATGATGTCGAAGATCGAGAAGCCCGCCGCGCTTCAGTCCATATCGGACATCGTTCGCCTTTCCGATGCTGTGATGGTGGCGCGCGGCGATCTCGGCGTGGAACTGCCGCCGGAAGACGTGCCGGCGATCCAGAAGGATCTGGTAGGTCTCTGCCGGCTCGCCGGGAAGCCGGTGATCGTCGCCACCCAGATGCTGGAATCCATGATCCACACTCCGACGCCCACCCGGGCCGAGGCGTCCGACATCGCGACCGCGATTTATGACGGCGTGGATTCGGTCATGTTGTCGGCGGAGTCCGCCTCGGGGAGCTATCCCGTCGAAGCGGTGGAGACGATGCACAAAGTGATCGCCCGCACCGAGCAGCACGAGGCCTATGGGCAACTCCTGCATGCCCTCAGGCTCGACATGCCGAACGACCCGCAACATGCCGTGGGTGCCGCCGCGGCCGAGCTCGCAGAGAGGCTCCACGCGCGGGCGATCGTTGCCTTCACCTCGCGTGGCACGACCGCCTATCGCATCGCCCGGAACCGGCCGGAACACCCGATCGTCGGGGTTACGCCGAATGTGGAAACCGCACGGCGGCTGGCTCTTTTGTGGGGCTGCCACAGCATGACGTCACCGGACATCCATTCACATGAAGAGATGGTCGACCAGGCTCATGTACATATGCGGGAAGCGGGGATCGGCGCGCCGGGGGATACGGTGATCATCGTCGCCGGCGTTCCGTTCGGCCAGGCCGGATCGACCAACATTCTCAGAATCGTCACCCTGTGAGGAAGCTGATGCTAGACATGACATGGCAGATCGGACTGCGGCGGGGGCAGGGCGAATGACGACGCCGCCGATTGTTTTTGTGCCGTCCGAGGTGCAGGCGGGAGAAAGCCGCGTTGCGGCTTCGCCGGATACGGTGAAGCGGCTTGTGGGGCTTGGGCTGGATGTGATCGTGGAGGCGGGGGCCGGCTTGGCTTCGCGCATCACCGACGAGGAGTTTGCCGGGGCGGGCGCTGCGATCGGCAGTGCGGGGGACGCGGCGAAGGCCGACGTGGTGCTCAAGGTGCGCCGCCCGGGCGAAGCCGAGCTGAAGGGCTACAAAAAGGGCGCGGCGGTCATCGCCATCATGGATCCCTACGGCAACGACACTGCTGTCGCGGCACTCGCCAGGGCCGGCGTGACCGCCTTTGCGATGGAGTTCATGCCGCGCATCACCCGCGCCCAGGCCATGGACGTGCTGTCCTCGCAAGCCAATCTCGCCGGCTACCAGGCG
>NZ_AHAM01000079.1 GCF_000236565.1 Mesorhizobium alhagi CCNWXJ12-2
TGTCGGTCGCGACTGGCTGGCAGGCCTCGGCGCCAGTATCGTACAGGAGAATCTCGTCGGCGCTCCGCACTTGGTCAGCGGCGTTGCCCCGGACGGTGCGGTGCTCGGCTGGGCTGCGACGCGGCCGTTCGACAAGGCTGAACTGGAGCTGCTGCACGATGTGGCGCGCTTCGCCGCCGCGCCGCTTGCCGTGCTCGCCGCGCGCTCGACGCTGTCCGCGGTACTGGAGACCTATCTCGGCCGGCGCAGCGCGGCGCAGGTGCTGGCAGGCCGGCTGCGGCGCGAACCCGGCGAGACCATTCGGGCGGCACTGCTCTTTGCCGATTTGCGCGGCTTCACCGAACTGTCGGAGGCCGCCGTGCCGAATGAGGTGATCGCAGCGCTCGACAGCTGGTTCGATCGCGTCGCCGGCGCCGTCCACGCCTTCGGCGGCGAGGTGCTGAAGTTCATCGGCGACGGCGTGCTGGCAATCTTCCCGATTGGAGAGCGCGATGCCGCGGCCGCATGCGATGCGGCGCTGCGCGCGGTCGCCGCCGCGCGCGCCGGCATGGACCACCTCGACCGCATCCGCGCCGCTCAAGGCCTGCCGCCGCTGCCGTTCGGCACGGCGCTGCATGTCGGTGAGATGCTTTGGGGCAACATCGGCACCGCCGACCGGCTGGATTTTACAGCGATCGGCCGGGCGGTGAATTTGGTGAGCCGGCTGGAGGGCCTGTGCCGACCGCTCGGCCGCACGGTGCTGCTGTCCGACGCCTTCGCGGCGGAAACGACGCAGCCGCTGGTCCCGCTCGGCGAGCATAGGCTGCGCGGCATCGCCGCGCCGTGCGCCGTATTTGCGCTCCCGGAGTGAGCGCGCCTTCTCTACCCCATGCTCATCTACTCTACGAATACCGGGTGCCGAACGTGTGCGGGGGTGACGCATCGCCTGCAATCTGCCTTTGACCCTTATGCGGATTGCCGCAGGCCGATCGCCCTGCGGTGAGGCGACTTCGATGATTGCCCCCATCGTCGAGAACTAAACTTCTGGGATATTCTCTTTCAAAATCAGGTGCAGCCGTGGCGGATGCCCTTCATACGGGAGGTCGCGCACAGCGTGTTCGAGCAGGTTGAGCGCTTCGCGGGCCTCGACGCGTGGGTTCTGGTCGATAACGCCATCCATGGTCCCGTCGAGCAGAAGCTGCTTGGTGCCTTCCGTTAGTTCGTGTCCGAGGAACACGACCGAGCGTTCGAGGTTTCGCTCTCTGAGCGCGCGCGCGACGCCCTGATTGCCCGCGCCGATATTGTATATGCCGGCAAGATCGTCGTGCCGGTCGAGCAAGGCGGCGGCTTCCGCATAGGCGCGTTCGCGATCGTCCCGCATCTCGCGCAGTTCGACGATCTCCAGGTTCGGGAATTCTTCGGCAAGAACGTGCCGAAAACCCATCTCGCGCTCCTGGTGGCCGCGATAGGACAGCGATCCGGCGAACATCGCGACTTTCCTGGGCTGGCTAGTGCCCAGCAGACGCCCGAGCACGTAGCCGGCCAACCTGCCGGCTTGACGGTTGTCGATGCCGACATAGGCGACCCTCGGCACATGGAGAATGTCCGTCGCGAGCGTCACGACCTTGATGTTTTTGGCGGACAGCGCCCGGATCGCCTCGCGGACTGTCGGGTGATCGAGCGCGATGAGGCCGACGCCGTCGGTCTTGCCGTGCAAATCGTGCAGCGTGCGGGCCAGGGTGTCGGGGTTGAAGCCCTCGATCGAACTGACGCGGACGTCGAGTTCCGGTCTTGCGGCGCCTTGTGCGCTCAACTGTTCGTGCAGCATCCGAATGAAGGTGTTGGTGCCGACAGGCAGGACGAAATCGAGCCGGATCGTCTGGCCGGAATTACGTCCCGCCCAGCTCGGGGCGGCGGCGAGGTAGCCGAGCTTCTTTGCCGTATCGAAGACGATCTCGCGCGTCCGGTCGCGAACGCCGGGGCGGTTGTTGAGCACTCGGTCCACCGTTGCGGCGGAAACCCCGGCTTCACGTGCAATGTCCAAGAGGGTCGAACGCATGCTGCAGAGCTTTCAAGCAAGGTGGAACGGGTGTCCGCCTTGGGCAGAGGCCGAGTGATTCTGATGGAAAAAGATGTACCCGGGCAAGGACGGGCGGCAAGCGTCGCAACGGTGTTTAGGGAGCCTACGGTCATACCGCAAGCCGAAAGGAGCAAGCGAAAACACCTCAAATAACATCATGGTGGGGCTGCGTCAGCATTTTTGCGTTGCGGCAGGAGCTTGAAGTTGCACGGCTATCTTCTCGATATACACTGAATGATTATTTTTGATTTGAAATGATGTTGACAGCCTCACGAGCCAACGTCAATATTCCTCATACGGGGTCCTTAAAGTGGTTCCGGAGGGAGGAAATCAATGTCGAACCTTGTGCGCATCTCGCGGCGCGGTCTGCTTGCGTCCGGCGGAAAAGCTGCTTTGCTTATCGGTGCGGTCGGTATTGCACCAAAGTTTATTCGTCCGGGCCGCGCCTACGCGGCTGACGCGCTCGCCGCGGGCATGATCGGCGGCCCGACCGGCTTCGATGGCGCCGAACGGTATCAGTATGGTCCCGAGACGCCCGAGGGGCGCGCCGTCGAGGCCGCCAAGGCGATGAAGGCCGGCGGGGTCGACAAGATCGTGCTTGGCCTTTCGGATGGCTCCATCGGCCAGTTGACCCAGCCATTCCCCGCCGGCGCCCCTTCGATCAAGGATCTGTGGGAGAAGGAAACCGGCATCACGCTGGAAATCGTCGGTGTTCCGAACGGCCAGGAATTCACCAAGACGATGCAGGACATCTCCACCAAGGGTGGGGCGTACGACATCTATGCGGTCGAGTGGAACCGGCTGGGCGATCTCGCCGAAACCGGCGGCATCATCAAGCTCGACGACTTCGTCGCCAAACACCGGCCCGAATGGGACGATCCGCAGGCCGGCTACGTCAACGGCACCAGCGGCGTGTCTCTGCTCAACCAGTACCGCGGCTCCACCTACGGTGTGTCGCTCGATGGCGACTTCCAGACCTGGGTCTATCGTACCGATCTCTTCAGCGACGAGACCGAGAAGAAGGCTTTTGCCGACAAGCACGGCTACGAGTTGGCGGCACCGAAGACCTGGAAGCAACTCGACGAGATCTCGCTGTTCTTCCATCGCCCGGACAAGAATTTGCTCGGCTCGACCGACATCCGCAACCAGGGCTGGGGCTATACCAACTGGTACCAACGCTACGTTTCGATGGGTTCGCCGAACCAGTTCCTGTTCGACGATACCGGCAAGCCGCTGATCAATTCCGAGGCGGGCATCGCGGCGACCCGCGAGTACATCGACTCGCTGGCCTACAAGTCTCCAGACGCGGTTTCATGGGGCTGGCCCGAGCAGTACGGCAATTTCGCCAAGGGCGGCGCGGCCATGACCTGCGCCTTCTCCAACCTGCCGAAATTCCTCGACAACGCGGCGAACAAGGATTCGGCCGTCACCGGCAAGATCGGCTCGATGCTGCCGCCCGGCCGCGAGGTCGACGGCAAGATGGTGAGCCGCTCGGTGCTGTGGCTCAATCTCTCGGCTTCCGTGTCCTCGCAAGCAAAGAACCCGGAGGCATGCTACCTCTTCCTGCAGTGGCTCGGTTCGGCGCGGATCTATGCGTGGATGACCGCCAATCCCGGCGGATATTTCGATCCGTTCCGCCTGTCGGACTTCTCCGATCCGCTGGTGCGCCAGACCTATCACGCCTACCACATGGACGTGGTGCGCGAGACGGTGGCCCGCACGGTGCCGACCATCAACTATCCCGGCGCCACGGCCTTCCACAATGCGCTCGACGAGAACCTCGTCGCCGCGCTCACCAAGGCAAAGACGGCTGAGCAGGCGATGGCCGACACTGAAACCGAATGGCTCCGGATCGCGCGTCGCACCGGAGAGGACAAGCTGCTCGAGGCCATCAAGACCAACAAGGCGGCGTGGCCCACTATTCTCGATCCGGTAAGTTGATCCTCCCAAGCAAGCCGGAAGGGAGGGACGCCAGCAGTCCCTCCCGCCTTCACAGCCAGCGGCATCAGCGTTCGACATGAAGCGTTCAATTCCATTCGAGATATTCCGGTACGCCGTCATCCTGCTGGCGCTCGCGGTCACGCTTATTCCGATCCTTTGGATGGTTTCGATGGCCTTCAAGCCGATCGGCGAGTGGTCGGCGACGGGAGCGGAGCTCACCTGGTGGCCGGATGCGCCGACGCTCTCCAACTTCCGCTTCATCTTCGGCGAGTCCGATTCGAGCCTGATCGTCGCGCTCGACAGGACCGCCCTGAAGCCGATCCTTTCGTCGCTGCTGTCCGCCACCCTCGGGACGCTGATTGCGATGACGGCCGGCACGGCCGCCGCCTACGGCCTCTCCCGTTTCGGTTCCGGCCAGAACCTGCCACTGGCGCTGACGCAATTGCGGCTCTTCCCGCCCATGGCGGTCATGATCCCTGTCATGATCATGTGGGCGTTTCTCAACCTCACCGACACCTGGTGGGGCCTGGCTCTCGTCTATGGCATCGTCACGCTGCCCTTCGCCTTCTGGCTGATGAAGACTTTCTTCGACGACATGCCGCGCGAACTCGAGGAAGCGGGTCTGGTCGAGGGATGCTCGCGCTGGCGGGTGTTCACGAAGATCACACTGCCGATGATGCGCGCGCCGCTGGCCAGCGCCGCCCTTTTCGTCTTCATCCTGAATTGGTCGGACTATCTGATCGCGCTGCTCCTGACCACGCGCGAATGGGTCACCGTGCCTGTCTATATGGCGTCGCTCTCGTCCTCCATGACCGGCCAGCTCTACGGCGCCAAGGCCGCGCTCGGCCTGATCGCGGCGGTTCCGCCCGTCATCATGGGCATCGCCATCCAGCGCCATCTCGTGCGCGGCCTGACCTTTGGGGCACTGAAGCAATGAGCGTCGCCACCGCCTCGGAGGACGCCATGGCGACGCTCGCCGCTGAAGGTCGCGCGGTTGCCCGCGACGAAGCCGCGCGTCTCGGCTTCCGGCTGGCGCTGCCGGCGCAGATCCTGGTGCTCTTCATCGCCGTCTTCCCGCTCCTGATGCAGCTCTATATCAGCCTGACGGACTGGTCGCCGCTTTCCGGCATCGGCTGGTGGAATGCATGGGAGCTCTGGAACAGCTTAGCCAACTATACCGATCTTGCAGCCGACAACCGCTTCTGGAGCGCGCTCTGGCGCACCTTCGTCGTGATGATCGTCTGCGTCCCGGCCGAATTCCTGCTCGGGCTGGGCCTGGCGACGCTGTTTACCGATGATTTCCCCGGCAAGCGGCTGTTCTATTCGATCCTGCTCATGCCGATGATGGTCGTTCCTGCGGTGGCCGGCTACATGTTCTTCATGCTGTTCCAGTCGGGCGGGCCGATGAACGACATCCTGTCGGCGCTGACCGGCACCCGCGTCGCAATCGCCTGGCTGTCGGACCCGACGCTGGCGCTCGCCGCTGTGATGATGGCCGATATCTGGCAATGGACACCGCTGATGTTCCTCATCCTGCTCGCCGGGCTCGTCGGCGTGCCGGAAGACCAGATGAAGGCCGCGACCCTGCTCGGTGCCAATGCCTGGCAGCGCTTCACCACGATCGTTCTGCCGAAGATGAAGACAATCATCATCATCGCGCTCGCGATCAGGGTAATCGAGAACTTCAAGATATTCGACACGCTCTACATTATGACCGGCGGCGGGCCGGGTGTCGCGACCGAGACCATCTCCGTCTATATTTACAAGCTCACCACGCAGGACCTCATCTGGGGCTATGTCGCGGCGATCGCGCTCGCCATCCTGCTGGTGCTCTCCATCGCCACAGTCTTTGCCATGAAGCGCATGGCCGCGGCCCGGGAGGCGCGGGCATGAGCACCATCCGTCTGGAAAACCTGGTAAAGAAATTCGGCGATTTCACCGCGCTGAAGACTATGGACCTCGAGATAGCCGACGGCGAGTTCATGGCGTTGCTCGGTCCTTCGGGGTGCGGCAAGTCGACGACCATGAACATGATTGCCGGAATGGAGGAACCGACGTCCGGGCGCATCCTGTTCGGCGACCGCAACATGTCCGGCGTGCCGATGGGGCGGCGAGGGGTCGGGTTCGTGTTCCAGAACTACGCGATTTTCACCCATATGACCGTGCGGCAGAACCTGTCCTACGGGCCGCGCATGCATGGCATGCCGAAGGCCGAAATCGACCGCCGCGTCGGCGGCATCGCAGAGCTTCTGCAATTGACCGGCTTGCTCGACCGCCGGGCGGATCGGCTGTCGGTCAACATCCTGCAGCGCGTCGCTATAGGCCGCTCCGCCATAATGGAGCCGGTGATTTTCCTGCTGGACGAGCCGCTCTCCAACGTAGACGCGGCCTTCCGCGCCGTGATGCGCACCGAGCTGAAACACCTGCAGCGCCAGTTCAGGCAGACCATGGTCTATGTCACCCATGACCAGCTCGAGGCGATGACGATGGCTGACCGCATCGCCGTGATGGATCACGGGGTATTGCAGCAGGTCGGCACGCCGATCGACGTCTACAACAATCCGGCAAACGTCTTCGTAGCGCGGTTCATCGGCGCGCCCGGCATGAACCTGTTGCCGGGACGGCCGGCGGAGAGCGACCGCGGCCTGGTGATAGATCTCGGCCCCCTTGGCGCGACTGCTCCGCTTCCGGAGCGGCTGGCGAACGCGCTGCGCAGCCATTCGGGCGAGATCCTCTTTGGATTCCGGCCCGAGCAGGCGACGCTTGCGGGAGAAGGCCGCGGGATTGCCGCGCCGGTAACCGCTGTCGAGCGCATCGGCGCACGCACGATCGTCCATCTCGGCGAGGGCGCTTCGGCCATCAAGGTGGTTCTCGACAACGATCAGCCAGCCGTCTTCGGCGCTTCGGCGATCGTGACGCCCAACATGGACGCGGTGCGGATCTTCGATCGGGCGACCGGCCAGGCAATCGGAGGCTCGGGCAATGGCTGAGATCGCCTTCCGGAATGTCGGCAAGCGCTACGGCGGCACGGTCGCGCTGTCGGACGCGTCGTTCACGATCCATGACAACGAGTTCTTCTGCTTCTTCGGCCCGCCGCTATCCGGCAAGTCGACGATCCTGCGGCTGATCCTCGGCTTGGAAATGCCGGATCACGGCGAGATCCTGATCGGCGGCAAGCCGGTCAATGCGGTTTCGCCGGCCGAGCGCAATGTGGCGATGGTGTTCCAGAACCTTGCGCTGTTTCCGCACATGAGCGCGCGCGACAATATCCGCTTCCCGCTCGCCGAGCGAAAAGTCCCGCAGGCCGAGATCGAGCGGAAGCTCGCCGACGTCACCGCCAAGCTCCACATCGGCCATATCCTCCACAAGCAGCCCGCCCAGCTTTCCGGCGGCGAACGCCAGCGCGTGGCCATCGCCCGGGCGCTGGTGCGCGATCCCGTCGCCTATCTCATGGACGATCCGATCTCGGCGCTCGATGCCCGCCTGCGCGAAGAAACGCGCGTCGAACTCAAGCGCATCCAGCGCGAACTCGGCAAGACGCTGATCTATGTGACACACGACCAGGAGGAGGCGATGTCGGTGGCCGACCGCATGGCAATCCTTGAAGCAGGCGTGATCCGGCAGGTCGGCGCGCCGCTCGAGATCTACGACCATCCGGCCAGCACCTATGTGGCGCGCCTGCTCGGCTCGCCGATGATGAACATCCTGCCCTCGACCGCCAGTGGCAGAGACATTCGCGTGGCGGACGGTGCGATCGCCGTAGAAGGCCTGGCCGGCGTCGCCGAAATCGCCGAAGTCGGTGTGCGGCCGGAGGACATCAAGGTGTCGGCGTGGACGCAGGGCCAGTCAGGAACGCCGTCGCGGGTCTATGAGGTCGAGCCGCTCGGCGGCTACACGGTGGTCACGGTCGATGCCGGGCCATCGCGGGTGAGGGCGCTGATGCGCGGTCAGCCCGACATCAGGCCGGAAACGATGGTCGCGCTTAGCTGTGACGCGGCTGCGGTCCATCTCTTTTCGCGGAACGGGACCGCGCTTTCGCGATGAGCAGCGCCGCACAAGGAACGACAGGGAGAGATCTGATGGCGCAAGCCGCCGACTTCGAGCCGGACGTGAAAGTCCGCAACAGGGAATACAGGATCGGCTGCATCGGGGCAGGCATGATCATGGCTGAGTGCCATCTGGCGGCCTACAAGGAAGCCGGCTTCCCGGTCGTCGCGATCGCCTCCCGGACCAAGGCCAATGCGCGAAAGGTCGCCGAACGCTGGGATATTCCCACCGTCCACGACACGCCCGAAAAACTGATCGAGGACAGCCAGGTCGAGATCATCGACCTAGCCTTTCCGCCCGACCAGCAGCCGGCGCTCATCCGCCACGCGCTGAAGCAACCGCACGTCAAGGCGATCCTCGCCCAGAAACCGCTGGCCCTGTCGCTCGGCGAGGCGATCAAGCTCCGCGACGAGGCGAAGGCCGCCGACAAGATACTCTCGGTCAACCAGAACATGCGCTACGACCAGTCGATGCGCGTTCTGAAGCAGATCATCGAGCAGGGCGCGCTCGGCGAAATAGTGTTTGCACAGATCGACATGCATGCGATCCCGCACTGGCAGGGCTTTCTCGAGGACTACGACCGGCTGACGCTTGCCAATATGAGCGTCCACCATCTCGATGCGCTGCGCTTCCTTTTCGGCGACCCCGACGAGATCACGACGCTGACGCGCAAGGATCCGCGCACCCGGTTCGACCATTCGGACGGCATCACCATTTCCACGATGAAGTTCCCGTCGGGCGTCATGGCCGTGTCGCTGGAGGATGTTTGGTCCGGTCCACGCCAGGACGGCTACCAGGACGACCAGCACATCACCTGGCGGGTCGAAGGCACCGAGGGCGTCGCGCGTGGCACGATCGGCTGGCCGATCGGCGCGGCTTCAACCCTGAGCTACGCTTCCGCGCGCACCACTGGCGGCGAGTGGGTGACGCCGAGTTGGGACACGATGTGGTTTCCGCACGCCTTCATCGGCGTGATGGAGCAACTGCAGCATGCAGTCGCCACCGGCACGCCGCCGGCGCTCTCCGTCGCCGACAACGTCAAGACCATGGCGCTCGTCGAGGCCGGTTATCGGTCCATCGCCGAGGGCCGCACGGTCAGACTTTCAGAAATCGCGATCAACTGAAGCCACATTCGGGAGGAGTTCACATCATGATGCAAGCCGGTATTTTCACGGGATACTTTCCCTACAGCCTGGAGGAGACCGCCAGGAAGATTCGCGCGCTGGACTTCAACACCGTCCAGCTCGACCTGCACTTTAAAGACGTCGATCTTTCGGCCGGACAGATCACCAGGGAGAAAGCGAAGCAGGTCCGCGACATGTTCCGCGACCACAACCTGCCGATCTGCTGCATCTCCGGCTACACGAATATCATCCACCCGGACAAGGGCGAACGCGAGAAGCGTGTCGGCTACCTCAAGGAGATCATCAGGAACGCCCGCCTGTTCGGCTCGCCATACGTGATCTCCGAAACCGGCACCTACAACACCGAGTCCGACTGGGTTCACCACCCGAAGAACAAGACGGAGGAAGGCTTCGAGGAGTGCCGTACAGTCATCGCCGATCTGGCCCAGACCGCCTACGACCACGGCGCGGTGTTCCTGCTCGAGACCTACGTCAACAACGTCGTCGGCTCGGTCGAGGAGACGGTGAAGATGTTCGCGCAGGTCGATCATCCGGGTCTCGGCCTGCTGATGGACCCGACCAACTATTTCGAGACACACAATATCGACAGGATGGACCAGATCCTGAACCAGGTATTCGACACGCTGACCGACAAGATCAGGATCGCGCATGCCAAGGACGTGAAGCGTTCCGGCGACGACAAGACGGAGAAGCATGCCGACATCGGCGATGAGGACGCGCTGGAGAGCCACACTTTCCGCGGCGTGGGCGAGATCGAGCTGCCGGCCCCCGGCCTGGGTTCACTGAACTACGATCTCTATCTGCAGCGGCTCGCAGAAAAGCACCCGAACATCCCGATGATCATCGAGCACCTGTCGGAAGACGATGTGCCGCGCGCAAAGAAGTTCCTCGACGGCAAGTTCCGCCAGAACGGCCTCTGAGACCAAGTGAAAGGGAGGAATGACCTGATGTTGAAATCGACCGTGAAATTCGCGGCTGCGGCGCTTCTGGCCTGCGCCGCCTTTGCAACGCCGGGCCACGCGCAGGAAGGGAAGAAGACGTTCTACCTGCTGTCGCATGGCGGCCCGTCCGACGCCTTCTGGCTCGATTGGAACGCAGGGGCGACCAGGGCCTGCGAACAGTTGAACGTCACCTGCAACATTTCCTTCTCGGGCGGCGACATGGCAGCCCAGAAGGAAGCGTTCAACTCGGCGATCGCCGCGAACGCGGATGGTATCGGCACCACCTCCGCGCAGCCGGGTCTCTGGAACGCCGAAGTTCAGGCGGCCAAGGATGCGGGCATTCCGATCGTTTTCTTCAACACCGACGACACGGCGACCGGCCGCCAGGCCTATGTCGGCGCGGATCTCCGCCAAGCGGGCGTGATCTGGGCGAAGTACCTGGTCGACAACAAGCTGGTGAAGGAGGGCGACACGGTGTTCCTGCCCGTGGAGGTGCCGGGCGCCAGCTACCAGCAGCTCGAGACGGAGGGCATCGCCAGCGTCTTCGATCCGCTCGGCGTAAAGTACGATGTCGTCGACGCCGGGACGGACCCGGCCGGCATCATCGCCAAGATGAGCGACTACATGCTCGCCAACAATCCGCCGGCGATCATAGCGCTCGGCGACTCTGTGGCGGCCGCCGTCCGCAAGGTGTTCGACAATGGGGGGATACAGGCCGGCTCGATCCCGGTGGTCGGCTGGGGCAATTCCAAGGATGTCGCCGAAGCTGTGCGTGACGGCTACTTCAACGCCGCGGCCTGGCAGTTCCCCTCAGCGCAGGGTTTTATGCCTGTGGCGCTGCTCAACCTTGCCGCCTCGGGCGAGCCGATCGGCTACGACATCCAGACATTCAGCCTCTACGACAAGTCAAGCTACGAGCCGATACTCAAGCTCTATGGCGAGTGAGCCCGACAGCGGCTCCAACAGAAGACGAACATGGATGCGGTCATGGCGGCGGTAACGGAAAGAATGGAAGAGCGGGGAGGCAGGTGGCGTCGTCTGATGGCGACGCCGCAGGTCGCCTCGCTGATCATCCTCGCCATCGTACTGGCGGCGTTTTCGCTCGCCAATCCCAACTTCCTGTCGCCGCTCAACATCTCCAACATGATGGCGTTCCTGCCTGAACTGGGGATCATGGCGCTCGCCATGACGCTCCTGCTCACGGCCGGCGAGTTCGACCTCTCCGTCGGCGCCGTCTTCGCGCTCGGTCCGGTGCTTGTCATGCTGCTGGCGCAGACAGCGGGCGTTGACATCGGCCTAGCCCTGCTCGTCGGCCTCGTGGTCTGCATCGCCATCGGCGCGATCAACGGAATCATCGTAACCAAGATCGGCATCTCGTCCTTTCTGGTGACGCTGTCGATGCTTCTGATCGTGCGCGGGGTGGCGCTCTACATCACGCAGGGATTTCCGCTCAAATCCTGGGACCAGCCGGGGTTTTTCGTCACGCTTCTCGCGGGCAGCTTCGATCTCGGCCCGTTCCGGCTCTACACGTCGCTGTTCTGGTTCATCGGGCTGACGCTCGTCTGCGCCTACGTCCTGAACTGGTCCAAGGTCGGCAACTGGATCAGCGCCATCGGCTCGAACCGCAGCGCGGCGGTGGCGCGCGGCGTGCCGGCCGACGCCGTCAAGATCTGGCTGTTCATCACGGCTTCGGTGCTCTCGGGCCTTGCCGGCATGATCAGCGCCTTCCGGATTTCCGCCGCTTCGCCTGTCGCGGGAACAGGTTATGAGCTCGAAGTGATCGCCATGGTAGTCGTTGGCGGCACCGCGCTTACCGGCGGGCGCGGCACCATTCTGGGCACCGTCGTCGGCGCCTTCATGCTGCGCGCGATCCGCAACGGGATCGTGCTGATCGGCGTGCCGGGCCTCGCCTTCAACATCTTCGTCGGCGCGATCATCCTCGTGATGCTGATCCTGCACGCGATGATCCAGAGGCGGAGCGTACGGCGATGACGGCTGAAGTCCTGCGCCTGGAGCGCGTGCGCAAATCGTTCGGCAGCGTCAACGCCCTGCGAAGCGCGTCGCTGACCCTTCGAGAAGGGGAAGTCGTCGCGCTTTTGGGCGACAACGGCGCCGGCAAGTCGACGCTGATTAAGGCGATTTCGGGCGTGCATCCGGTCGATGGCGGCGACATCTACGTCCGGGGAGAAAAAGCGTCGATCCGCTCGGCGCGCGATGCGATCGACCTCGGCATCGAGACAATTCACCAGGACACGTCGCTTGCGCCCGACCTTTCGATCGCACGCAACCTGTTCCTCGGCCGCGAGCCCGTGAAACTGCCTTTCCTGGGCGTGTTTGCGCCGCTCGACTTTCCGGAGTTGCGGCGCGCCGCGTCGGCGCTGCTGCGGCGGGTCGGCATCTCCAAAAAGCTCGACGCCGATGCGCCGGTCGACACGCTCTCGGGCGGCGAACGGCAGTCGATCGCGATTTCGCGGGCGATGCAGTTCGCCGCCAAGGTGATCATTCTCGACGAGCCGACCAACAATCTTGGCGTAGAGGAGACCCACGGCGTGCTGCGGTTCGTCAAGGAGGTGCGCGATGCCGGCCACACGGTGCTCTTCATCACTCACAACATCCATCACGTCTTCCAGGTGGCGGACCGCATCGTTATCATGCGCCGCGGCGAGATCGTAGCGGAACGCGCCGTCGAGGACACCGACCTCTTGACGGTCGAGAGCCTCATCATGGGCGTCGACGTATCGACCTTGGTCAAGGAAGCGAAGGCGCGCTGATGGTTCAGCTCTACGGCCAGACCCTGACGCGCAGGCAGGTTTCGGAACGGTCCGGAATGCTCTCGCAATTTGCCGGCGTGCGGCTGATGACGCTGGGCGACGGAGTCGAGCGCGGCATCCGCATGCTTGAGTTCCGGACCGGCAGCGGACTTCGGTTCACCGCGCTGGTCGACCGGGCGCTCGACATCGCCGACTGCGACTACAAGGGCCAGGCGATCGGCTGGCATTCGCCGAGCGGCTTCCGCCACCCGGCGCTGCATGAATATGAAGGCGAGGGCGGCCTTGCCTGGGCACGGTCGTTTTCAGGTCTGCTCCTGACATGCGGCCTGGACCACATCCTCGGTCCCGAGGAGGCGCCCGCCGACAATTACAACTATCCCGGCAAGAAGAGCGTGCGCCATTCGCTGCACGGGCGGATCAGCACAATTCCGGCGCGGCTCACCGGCTACGGCGAGCGCTGGGATGGCGACCGCTGCGTGCTGTGGGCGGAAGGCGTCGTCCAGCAATCGGCGGTGTTCGGCGAAGACCTGCATCTGCATCGCCGGATCGAGGCGGATGTTGGCGGCAACGAGATCCGCATCTCCGACCGCGTCGTCAATCACGGCTTCGCGCGCACGCCGCATATGTATTTCTATCATGTAAATGTGAGCCACCCTCTGGTCGACGAAGGCTCGCGCTATCTAGCGCCGGTGAGGGATGTGGTCTGGGCGGCCCATGCCGGCGAGGCCTATCGCGCACAGAGTGTGGGCTACCGCACGCTGCCCGCGCCGCGCGCGAACTTTCGCGAGCAGGTCTGGCAGCACGAGCTTGACGCCGACGCAGACGGCCTGGTTCCGGTCGCGGTGGCCAACGACCGGATCGGCCTCGGCTTCGAAGTCGTGACCCGGAAAGACCAGCTTCCCTGCATGTACCAATGGCAGAATTTCCAGGCCGGCCAATACGCCATGGGGATCGAGCCGTCGACGCACCATGCGCTCGGCAACACCGCCGCGCGCGATCGCGGCGAGATGATCTGGCTCGAACACGACGAGTCTCGCTCCTACGAGGCGACTTTCAGGGTTCTCGACGGGCAGGCTGAAATCGACGAGGCCGAGCGCCGGATAGCCTCGATCGCCAGACAGCCGGAGGAGGATTTTCCGGCGCCGTCGGGCAGGTTCCCCAACCTTGCCGAAGGATCGCGGTCATGAGGCAAGAAAAGATCGGCAGGAGAGCCGGCATTCGGGAGAGACGCGGGAGGAGGATCGGCAAGGACAGGACAAAAGGCGGATCTTGGAGAAGACGATGACTATCGTGGAAAAGAAGAAGCGCGACTACAGCCTCGTCGGCGAAAGCACGCGCAGGGCGATCGAAACCGGTCTTGCTTCGGCCGAGTGGTATCACACCGAGGCTCCGCGCAAGGTGATGAAGGAACTGATGCAGCGCTCGGACGGGCCCGCCATCCGCGACACGATCGTCTGGCTCGGCGTCCTTCTCCTCTCGGCGGCCGGTGCGATTGCGTTCTGGGGCACGTGGTGGTGCGTGCCTTTTTTCTTCGTTTACGGCGTCTTCTACGCCTCGGCGAGCGACTCGCGCTGGCATGAATGCGGCCACGGCACCGCGTTCCGCACGCGCTGGATGAACGATGTCGTCTATCAGATCGCCTCGTTCATGCTGATGCGCAATCCGGTGACGTGGCGCTGGAGCCACGCGCGGCACCACACCGATACGATCATCGTCGGCCGCGACGCCGAGATCGCCGTCATGCGGCCGCCGGACCTTCTGAAAGCGGCTCTGACGTTCACTGGCCTACTGGATTTCCGATACTCGCTGCCGACGCTCTTCCGCAACGCGCTCGGCAATCTCTCGGCCGATGAGAAGAGCTACATTCCGGAAATGGAGTGGCCAAAGGCAATCGTCGCCGCGCGCTGGCACGTGGCGATCTATGTCGCGACGGTGGCGCTCGCAATCGCCATTCGGTCGTGGCTACCGCTGATGCTGGTCGGCCTGCCTCGCCTCTATGGCACTTGGCACATGGTCATGACCGGCCTGCTTCAACATATCGGCCTGGCCGACAATGTCGTCGATCACCGGCTGAACACGCGCACCGTCTACATGAATCCGATCAGCCGGTTCATCTACTGGAACATGAATTACCATGTGGAGCACCACATGTTCCCCATGGTCCCCTATCATGCGCTGCCCCGGCTGCACGAGCTGATCAAGCACGACCTGCCCGAGGCAAATCCCTCGATGTGGCACGCCTATCGCGAAGTCTGGCCGGTGCTTCTCAAGCAACTGAAATACGAGGATTATTTCCTGAAGCGCGACCTGCCGCCGACGGCGCGGCCCTATCGCGGCGAATTCCATGACCTGACGGTATCGGCCGCCGCCGAGTAGTCCCCCTGACCAACAATCCCGACGCCGATCATGAGGCGTCTCCAGAGACCAATGGAACAAGACTATGCCTGAATGGATCGTGGCGTGTGCCGTAGACGACGTGGACGAGGAGGATGTGATCCGCTTCGACCATCACGGCCGGACGTTTGCCATCTACCGCTCGCCCGAAGATGAGTTCTTTGCGACTGACGGCCTCTGCACGCACGAGAAGGTGCATCTGGCGGACGGGCTGGTGATGGATGACATCATCGAATGCCCTAAACATAATGGTCGCTTCAACTACAAGACCGGGGCCGCCAGGGGCGCGCCAGTCTGCGTCAATCTCCAGACTTATCCGGTGAAGGTGGAAGCCGGAAAGGTCATGATCGAGATCGGCGGCGTCCATGGCTGAGGCGGGCATGGTCATCGTCGGCGCCGGCGAAGCCGGCACGCGGGCCGCCTTCGCGCTGCGCGAGAGGGGCTATACAGGACCTGTCAGCCTGATCGGCGCCGAGCGTCATTTGCCTTACGAACGCCCGCCTCTGTCCAAGGACGCGATGGCTCTGGCCGGCGCAGGCATGAAGGCCATCGCGGACGCCGGGCGCTTCGAGCAGGCAGGCATACGGCTGGTTCTCTCCGCTGCTGCGATCTCCATCGATCGCGCCGCCCGCGAGGTAAAACTGGAAAGCGGTGTTTCCCTTGGCTATGAAAAGCTGCTCCTGGCTACGGGCGCTCGTCCCCGGAGGCTGGCGATGGCGGAAAACTCCCGCCGATGCGTCTACCTCCGTACCCATGACGATGCCGAGGTCATTCGTGCGCACCTGCGGCCCGGCGCCCGCATCGCGGTGATCGGCGGAGGCTTCATCGGCTTGGAGCTCGCCGCAGCGGCGCGAATGCTAGGCTGCGCGGTCACGGTGATCGAGACCGAGAAGCGTCTCCTCACGCGCGCCGTGCCGGCGGAGATCGCAGCGGTCCTGCATGAGGCCCACGCGAAAAGCGGCGTCGACCTACGATGCGGCGCGGCCGTCACCGCTATCGTCGACCATGGCGATGGCGTCTCCATCGCATTGGCCGACGGCGCTTCGATTGACGCCGACGCCTGCATCGTCGGCATCGGCGCGATCCCGAACACTGATCTCGCCGAACGTGCCGGGCTGGCGGTCGAAAATGGCGTCCGCGTCGACGAGCGCATGGCGACGTCCGATCCGCATATCTTCGCCGCGGGCGACTGCTGTTCCTTTCCGCTTGGCGTCTATGCCGGCAGGCGGGTCCGCCTCGAAGCCTGGCGCAACGCCCAGGATCAGGGCAACCTGGCCGCCCGCAACATGCTGGGCAGGCAGGAGAACTTCGCGGCGATCCCGTGGTTCTGGTCGGATCAGTTCGATCTGTCGCTCCAGATCGCCGGGCTCGTCGACGAGGGCGTCGAGACGGTGCGCCGGGAGGCCGGAGAGGGCGCGTTCATTCTGTTCCACCTCGCAGCCGACGGCAGGCTCGTCGCGGCGAGTGGCATCGGGCAGGGGAATGCGGTCGCCCGCGACATACGACTGGCCGAAATGCTCATCGCCAAAAAGGCGAGACCGCCGCGCGACAAGCTGGCGGCCGCCGACACCAAGTTGAAGGCACTGCTCGCTGCGTAAAGGGAATGAATATGAGCCGCACCAGACCGACCATCGCCGACCTGCGCGCAATGAAGGGCAAGCGCCAGCTCACCATGCTGCGCGTCATGACGATTGAAGAAGCCGAAGCCGCCGAGCAGGCGGGCATCGATATCGTTTCGATCCCGCCCGACCTCCTGCTCGACCCCCGGTACCGCGACGCCGCTCCGAGCCTCTTCTCGATGCCGGGGGACAACTTCTACGAAATCGGCACGGCTGACGATTTCCTGCGCTGGGCGTTCAAAATGTACAAGGCCAGCGCCGACGCCGTCTATTGCAGCGCGAGCTACGCAACGATCAAGCGGATGGCGGACGAAGCGATCCCGGTGATCGGCCATGTCGGCCTCATTCCATCGCGCCGGACCTGGACCGGCGGCTGGAAGGCTGTCGGCAAGACCGCCGAAAGCGCGCTCGAGATCCTGGCCGCGGTCAGGCATCTGGAGGCGGCGGGCGCCTTCGGAGCGGAGATCGAGGTGGTGCCCGTGGAAGTCGCCGCCGCCATCTCCGAACGCACGTCGCTGTTCATGATCTCCATGGGGGCGGGCAGGGGCTGCGACGCGCAATATCTCTTCGCCGAAGACGTGCTCGGCCAGAACCGCGGACACATGCCGCGCCATTCCAAGGTCTACCGCAACTTCGCAGCCGAGTTCGATCGGCTGCAGGCGGAGCGCGTCGCGGCGTTTGGGGAATTCGTGGCCGATGTCGAGCGCAAGGCTTTTCCGGAAGATCGCCACGTCGTACACATGGACCTCGCCCAATTGCGCGCTTTCATGGACAGGATCGAGAAGCAATGAATGCCTCGAACTCGCGGCCAGCCGAGTCCGTAGTTGCTGGCGCCCCTGCCCATGTGATCACCCTGTCCTGCGACGACCGTCCCGGCATTGTGGCCGCGGTTACCACAGAACTGGCCCGGCTTGGCGCCAATATCACCGAGAGCAGCCAATTCTGGGATCGCCAGACGAACCGCTTCTTCATGCGGATCGCCTTTGCCGGGCCTGCCGATGCAACTCCCCCCAGCCTTGAGCGCGCGCTAGCGGTTCCCATTGGGAAGTTCGGCATGACAGCGTCGATAGTCGACCAGTTCAGGCGTCCGAAGATCGTCGTGATGGTGTCGAAGTTCGACCACGCCTTGCTGCATCTTCTCTACCAGATCCGCGTCGGCTGGCTGAACGCGGAGGTGGTCGCCATCGTCTCCAATCATGAGAGTGGCCGGCGCCCCGCCGAGCTTGAGGGGCTGCCGTTTCACCATTGGCCGGTGACCGCGGCCAATAAGATCGAGCAGGAGCAGAAGCTCGTGCGGCTGGTGGAGGAGACCGGCGCCGAACTCGTCGTTCTCGCCCGCTATATGCAGGTCTTCTCCAGCGATTTGTCCGCCCGCCTCTCAGGCAGGGCGATCAACATCCACCACTCCTTCCTGCCGAGCTTCAAGGGCGCCAAGCCCTATCATCAGGCGTTCGAGCGTGGCGTCAAACTGATCGGGGCAACGGCGCATTACGTGACAGGCGACCTGGACGAGGGACCGATCATCGAACAGGAGACGGAGCGTGTCTCCCACGCCCAGAGCGCTGACGATTTTGTGGCCGTCGGACGCGACATCGAGAGCCGGGTTCTGGCGCGCGCCGTGAAGCTGCATCTCGAAGGCCGCGTTATGCTCAATGGCCACAAGACGATCGTCTTTTGAGGGCCAGGGGACACGACCGTTGCCTTCGGTCACGTCGCCACGGTGTGATATGTCAGAGCATTCGTGCATGCGCCATGCCGGAGGCACGGAGAACGCGGTAGAAAGCCGCGTAGAAGGTTCGCGCTAGTCTAGTGCCCGTCCATAAACGCCTGTTTTTCCAGGTGTTAGAGGGC
>NZ_AHAM01000078.1 GCF_000236565.1 Mesorhizobium alhagi CCNWXJ12-2
CGAAGCCTGGCGCATGACCGCCGGCGCGGATCATCGCTGCCACGCATTCAGCGGCCACCTCCTGTTCGGAGGCGCCGTCGGAAATCGCCCTGATCGCAGCCCCCGCGGCGGCGTCCGTCACTTTTGCAGCGCGGCGCATCAGCGCCTGCTCCTCCGCGCTCTTCACCAGCCGCATCTGGTCGACAAGTCCGGAAACGTCGCTCCATTCGGCGTCGGCCTGAGCCTGGAGCTTGGCTGCGAGACCGTGGCTGAGCCCCGATGTCCAATACTCCAAGCCTAACCGCTTGCCAGTCAAACGCTGTTCAGCGATCACGCGCGCGGCGAGATCCGCCGCGGTTTCGCTGTCGGAATGGCCGCGGAATTCCGCCGCCTTCACCTGGTTTTCGATCGTCACTTTCTCCATCGAGCGGGTTATCAGGACCGGCTTTCCGTCGAGTGGGACGATCAGCAGATGCGGGGCAAAATAACCCCAGTGGTCGAGCCCGGTGAGGTAAAAGGTGTTTTCCGGAGACGCGAAGATCGCAGCGTCAAGTTCGCGCCGCGCCAGTTCCGTCCGGACCCTGGAGAGGCGGCCATCGATCTCGGGTTCGGAAAAGGGATTGCGGTCCATAAGGCTTCTCGTACTTGTTGCCGATGTTGACGTGTTTCGCAGGTGGCGTGACCGCCGTGGCCGGGCAGTCAGTCGATAATGATAAGTTCGCGCGCCACGTTGCAGAGGCGTTCGCCGCCCCGTTCCGTGACGACGAAGGATTCGGAAATGGCGACGCCGAAATCGTCGAGCCAGACACCGGCCATGAAGTGAAAACACATGCCGGGCTGCAATTCGGTCGTGTCGCCTGGCCTCAGGCTCGCGGTGCGCTCGCCCCAGTCAGGCGGATAGGCGAGCCCGACCGGATAGCCGACGCGGCTCTCCTTCCTCAGCCCGTTCTTGCGCAGCACCGCCTGCCAGGCGGCCTCAACCTGCTCGCAGGTGTTGCTGGGCCGTGCCAATTCGAGGCCGGCGTCGACGCCCTCCACGATGGCTTTCGCCATGTCGAGGTAGGCTTTGGGCGGTTTGCCGAAATGGACAGTTCTGGTCAGTGCCGCATGATAGCGACGCCGTACGCCGGCGATTTCCAGTATGGCGAGGCCGTTGTCCGGTAGCGGCTCGTCCGTCCAGGTCAAATGCGGCGTGCTCGTGCCTTCGCCGACCGGCATAAGCGGACAGATCGCGGCGTAGTCGCCGCCGGCGCCCGGCACGCCCATGATCTGTGCGTGATAGATCTCTGCAACGATGTGGTTCTGAGGAACGCCAGGCCGCATCTTGCCGATAGCGTGGTTCATGGCATGGCTGCAGATCTGGCCGGCCTCGCGGATCAGGGCCAGTTCAGCGTCGGATTTGATCAGCCGCGCCCAATTCACCAGGTCATGATTATTGGCGAAGCGCGCCTCAGGCAGGCCCTGAACAAGGTGGGCGTGGCAGCGCGCCGTGTAATAGTGCGCATCCATCTCCACGCCGATACGCGCTCTTCCCCAGCCGCGGGCCCGGATGAGATCGGCGAGTTCGTCGTAGGGGTGCTCGACCGGCTGCTGGACCAGGCGTTCCGAGAAGGGAACGATGTTGCGCTCGGGCAGGCCGGTGGTCATGCGCGCGCTCTTGGCGTCCTGCGCCCTGCCGAACCAGATCGGCCGCTCCTCTTCGAGATGCACCAAGACGCATTGCGGTACGTAGAACGACCAGCCGTCATAGCCGGTCAGCCAGCACATATTGGCGGGATCCTGGCATATGATCAGGTCAAAGCCGGCCTTTTCCATGCGCGCCTTCACATCGGCCAGGCGCCGTGCGTATTCCGTATCCGCGAATATCCCGAAGCCGCTCATGTTCCTCCCAGCGCTGCCATGTTCCAGGCACAAGGTTCTCATACAAAGTTCAATTGTGCACAACTATTCGACAACCAGGAACGCAAAACCCGACGGATGTCCAGATTTCTGGTGGATGTAACATCCTCGCTTGTCAGATGTCTAGCAGAGTTGTATACGTCAGGTGAGCTTGGCGACGGCTTCGCGAGAAAGGCCGATCCAGGTAACCGCGCAAATCAAAAAAAGGGGAACTCATGTTCAAGTCACCGATATCCCGCCGTTCGCTCGTCAAGGCGGCCGCTGTTCTGGCTCTCGCCGGAGCGGCATTCACATCGCTGCCGGCTCAGGCGCAGTCGACGCTCGAGAAGGCCAAGGCAGAGGGTTTTATCCGCGTCGGCTTCGCCAACGAGGCGCCGTTCGGCTTCGCCACGCCTGATGGCAAGCTGACCGGCGAAGCGCCGGAAGTCGCCAAGGCGGTGCTCGCCAAGATGGGCATCGCGCAGGTCGACGGCGTGCTGACCGAATTCGGTTCGCTTATTCCCGGCCTCAAGGCCGGCCGCTTCGACATCATCGCAGCCGGCATGTTTATCAATCCGAAGCGCTGCGCCGAGATCAATTTTTCCGAACCGTCCTACGGCATCGGCCAAGCTATGCTGGTGGCCAAGGGCAACCCGAAGGGGATCAAGGATTATTCCAGCATCAAGGACAATGCCGATCTCAAGGTGGCCGTGATGGCCGGCGCCGTCGAGGGCGGCTATGCCAAGGACGCGGGCGTTTCCGCGGAGCAGATCGTCTCCTTGCCCGATCAGTCCAGCCTCGTTGCTGCCGTCCAGTCGGGCCGCGCCGACGCAGCCGCGCTGACCGCCCTTTCGATAGCCGACATGGCCAAGAAGGCCGATGGCGTCGAGTCGACCAAGCCGTTCGGCGAAGTCGCGGGCAAGTCGGTGAAGGGCCACGGTGGCTTTGGCTTCCGCAAGGAAGACACCGATCTGTTGGAAGCCTTCAACGCCGAGCTCAAGACCTTCCTTGGTTCGCCGGAGCACATCGCGTTGGTCGAACCGCTCGGCTTCGGCAAGGACTATCTGCCGAACAAGACCACAGCCGAGCTCTGCGCCGGCCAATAAGTTCCCAACTGCTGGCGGCGCGAGAGCGCCGCCCCTTTTTTTGGAGGCGCAGATGGGAATCGGTACACTGGTTGGCATGCTTGTCGCAGCACTTGCCGTGATCGGCGTGCTGGCGACGCAGGAAGAATATAGCCTGTTCCTGCCGGGGCTTTTGCAGGGCGCGGTCCTGACGATCGAGATCGCCGTGCTTGGCAGCCTGCTCGCCGTCGTCATGGGCGTGCTTGCCGCGCTGGCGCGGATGTATGGCCCGGCGCCACTCCGATGGCTGGCGACGGTCTATGTCGAGATATTCCGCGGCACTTCGGCGCTGGTGCAGCTGTTCTGGCTGTTTTTCGTGCTGCCGCAATTCGGCCTCTCGCTCGATGCTTTCCCCGTCGCTGTCCTGGCGCTCGGCCTGAATGTCGGCGCATATGGTTCTGAAGTCGTGCGCGGTGCGATCCAGGCCGTCGCGCGCGGCCAGTGGGAGGCGGCGATCGCGCTCAACATGAGCCGCCCCCAGATGCTGCGTCGGATCATCCTGCCGCAGGCTTTCGTCGCCATGATCCCGCCTTGGGGCAATCTGTTCATCGAGCTGTTGAAATCGACCGCACTGGTCTCGCTGATCACGCTTTCGGACCTCGCCTTCAAGGCGCAGCAGATGAACCAGAACACGTTCAAGACCATTCCGATCTTTACCCTCGTCCTGCTGATGTACCTCGCCATGTCGCTGGTGCTGACCATAGGCATGAGATTTCTCGAGAAGCGTGCGTCGCTCGGGCTGGCGCGGGGGAGGGCGGCATGATCTGGGATTGGGCTTTTGCCTTCGAAATCCTACCCGTGCTCGGTCGTGCGGCGATCGTCACCATCCAGGCGACGGTGCTTGGCTTCGCCATCGCCGCCACGCTTGGCCTGGTGCTCGCGGTAGTGCGCATCGCCGTACCGTGGACGGGCTGGACGATCTCTGTGCTCGTCGAACTGATCCGCTCGACGCCTCTGCTCATCCAGATATTCTTCCTCTATTTCGTCTTCCCGAAATTCGGCGTCGTGCTCGACGCATTCACGGCCGGCGTGCTCGCCATCGGCGTCCACTACGCCGCGTACTGCTCGGAGGTCTACCGCGCCGGCTTCGACAATATCCATCGCGGCCAGTGGGAAGCCTCGATCGCGCTCAATCTCTCGCAATGGACGACCTTCCGCGACATCATCATCCCGCAGGTCATCCCGCCAATCGTGCCGGCGCTCGGCAACTATCTCGTAGCGCTGTTCAAGGAGACGCCGCTGCTTTCGGCGATCGCGGTCCTGGAACTCATGCAGACCGCCAAGATCATCGGCTCCGAGACGTTCCGCTACACCGAGCCGATCACTCTGGTCGGCCTGTTCTTTCTTGCGATGAGCCTGGTTTCGGCCGCGCTTATCCGCTCACTTGAAGGCGTGCTCAACCGGAGGACCATGCGATGACCGAACAACCAATGGTCCGCTTTGAGAACGTCTCGAAACGCTACGGCGCGCTGACCGTTCTCGACGGGCTCAATCTCGACGTGGCCCGTGGCGAGAAAGTCTCGATTATCGGCCCGTCCGGTTCGGGAAAGACCACTGTGCTGCGTATGCTGATGACGCTGGAAACGATCAATGACGGCGTGATCTGGGTCGAGGGCGAGCCGCTTACCCACATGAAGCGGAACGGCAAGCTGGTGCCCGCCGATCTCGCCCATATCCGCAAGATCCGAGCCAAGATCGGCATGGTGTTCCAGTCGTTCAACCTCTTCCCTCACATGACGGCGATGCAGAACTGCATCGAGGCGCCGATAACGGTGCTCGGCATGAAACGGGCCGAAGCGGAAGAGCGCGCCGCCGAGCTTCTGGACATGGTCGGACTGTCGCAGAAGAAGGGCCACTATCCCTCGCAGCTCTCCGGCGGCCAGCAGCAGCGCGTTGCGATTGCCAGGGCGCTCGCCATGAGGCCCAAGATCATGCTGTTCGATGAGGTGACATCGGCGCTCGATCCCGAACTTGTCGGTGAAGTGCTGGAGGTCATCCGGAAACTCGGCAGGGAACATGACCTGACAATGCTGATGGTTACCCACCAGATGGGCTTCGCCAAGGAATTTTCCGATCGCGTCTGCTTCTTCCATGCAGGTAAGATCTGCGAACAGGGCCCGCCAAGCGAACTCTTCGGTGCGCCTAAGAATGAGCGGACACGGCAATTCCTGCACGCCGTCCTGGAGGCCGGATGACGCTTGAAACGGGCGCCACGACTGTAACGGAAGCTGCCTCCGCGCCGCGCCCGCTTTCGGCGCGGGAACGGTTCGAGCGAATCTATCGCATTTTGCGCGACCGCATCTGCTTGCTTGACTACCCGCCCGGAAGTCACCTCTCCGAGGAAGAATTGGCGCAGGAGTTCCGGATCAGCCGCACGCCGGTTCGCCGTGTCTTGGCGCGGCTTGAATCCGAAGGTCTGGTTCAGTCCGTCCATGGCGTCGGCACGCTCGTCACCGACGTCGACATCGAGGAACTGCAGCAGGTATACCATCTGCGTCTGGAACTGGCGCTGCTGATCGGAAGGCTTTCGCCGATCCCGCGCACAGCGGCCGATCTCGACAGAATTCGGGCGCTCATTGCGCGCTGCGATTCCGCCCTCCTCAATCCCGATCAGCGCGCCTTTCTGCGCCTCAACATGGACTTTTTCTACGAGCTGACTGCGATGACCGGCAACCAGCCACTACGCGAGATCAGCGAGCGCCTTTATTTCCAGGTCGCGCGCGTCGTGCTGAAGCTGATGCCGCAGCTTGGCTTGGTGGAGGAATTCATCGCCTTCCGCCGCGAGATGATGGAGGTTCTGGCCGCCGCGGAAATTGGCGACTGGGAATCCATCGGTCACATACGTCGCGCGCATATTTCCATGAGCTTCCACCGCATGATGCACCACCCCGGAAAGCAGGAAGACGCGGATCGGTGATGCCAGTTTTTCAGAAGGCGTAGGCGTCATCCCTTCTGAGTCATTGAAGACGTTGGCCTGCGGCGTCTTCACGATATGGCAGACCGGTTCCTTTCGGAGGAGTATCCAGCACAATCCGAACGCCGCCAGCGGTCGCGAGGCCGTCGTCAAATACTTCAGCGAAGTTCTGACGGTGGAGCCGAAGCCCATCCCTGATAAGCTCAGCATGCCGATCTGGTTAGAGAGTCAGAGCGAAATGCCAATTGGACGCAGACAATTTCTTATACTGTCGCCCGTAGCCGCAGGTTTCGGGAAAGCGCAGGCCGCAGAGCCGTTCTGGGCGGAGGTGCAGTCGGGAAAAGCCATCATCCTGCTGCGCCATGCCGAAGCTCCGGGTTCCGGCGATCCACCCGACTTCAAGCTCGGCGATTGCAGCACGCAGAGGAATCTCTCGGAAGAAGGACGAGCTCAATCCCGCGCGATCGGCGATCTGTTCCGTGCGAACGGGATCCCGTCGGCGGCCGTCTATTCGAGCCAGTGGTGCCGCTGCCTCGACACCGCCCGCCTGCTCGGCTTGGGCGAGGTCGAGCCGCTCGACCTGCTCAATTCGTTCTTCGGCGACAGCTCAGCGGAACCGGCACGCTCGGCCGCTCTCCTGGACTGGCTCCGCGAGCAGCGCTTTGATGGCCCTGCCGTCTTCGTCACGCATCAGGTCAACATCACCGGCTTGACTGGCGAAGTACCTGATCAGGGCGAGCTGATTGTTGTGCGGATTCATACCGGTCGTCCCGTCGAACTCATCGGCCGCGTGCCCGCACCCTTCTGAATAATGCATCGGCAATTTAGGGAATCCTCCGGTCCGAATGATACCGGCCGCGTTCCGCTGGAACCTTCCCGCTGCACAGTTGGAAGCGACGACACGCGCGGCGAAGCCATTCAACTCTTACGGGAAGCATCAGGCCGCGTTCTCGTCCGGCTTTTTCCGGCGAAATGTTCACGGGCGCCCTAACGAAGTTGAGCGCAGGGATCGAGGAACAGCGCCACGGCGCCCGCCCAGGTGACGCCGGCGAACGATAGGACCGTCAGCAGGCGCATGACCGAGATCGCGAAGCGCCGGTCGGTTTCTGCTGCTGCCTTGAAACGGAGCAGTCGCGCGACTTGGCGCGGTCGCCACAGGACCAGCGCCAGCGCCGCCATCGATATCACTGTCAACACGCCGACCAACGCCGTTATCACAAAGGGAGCGACTGCCGTCATACCGTCTGCACGAAAGGCGCAGAGCGCCGACTGCGGGCCGTAGACGAGCAAAAGATGAGCAGCCCAGATAACCGGACCAATCAACAGATAGAAAATCCCCCCAGTGAGAGGACCTGCATCATTTCCTGCTTTCATTTTTCGCCTCCCTCGGTTTCAGCCGACAAGCCTCGGAAAGCCATGAATGAGCGCCAGCCCAAGCAGTGATTGGACTACGGTGTAGTGATAGAGCAGCGCCAGATTGTCGAAGGTGACGCGCCGTTCGCGATCGAGCTTGCCTGCCGCATGCCGCGCGATGGTGAACAGCCCCATGATCACAAGCGTGAAGGCCAACTGCCCGAATAGGAACACCCCGAGATAGACCATGGCGCCATATGCGTTTGCAGACGGTGACAGTCCGGTGCGCCAGTGCCCCGCAATCTCGATCGCAAGCGATCCCGCCAGGCATGCCAAGGCAAGAAAGATAGCCAGAGGAACCGCTACGCCGAATTTCCCCGCTGGCGGCAGCAGATGCCCGGCGGTAACGACTAACGCTGCGCCGGCGAGCAGGAGGAATGTGGATGTGGCGGGCCACCCCAATGCCGGAAGCGCAGGCGAGCCGGCCGGCGCCCAGACCTCGGGCGATACGGTCCAGAGAAACAAGTAGGAGAAGACGTAAGCGAGATAGAGGGAGCCCGCTACGAACATGAGCACAACCATCGCCCACCAGGAATGCGACGTTGGTCCGGTCGCATATGTGGGCAGACTTATGCCGCCACCGATATCGACCGAACCTTTCGCCGGACCGGGATCTAGACTCCAGGTCCAGATGAGGCAGAAGGCGACCGCGATGACGCCGCAGACCACCGCAACGACGACGAGCTTGATCGTCAGAAGCAGGAAGAATGCAGCGGTGAAAATCGCCGCCAACAGCGGGGGCCATCCCGGCCCTGGCATCTGAATTATGTATTGCGGACGAGCGTCAATGGGCGACGTCACAATCGTCTCGCGGCCACCAGTCGGGGCGTTCGGCAGGAAATAACGACCCTCCCTGACGTCTTCAGCGATGTTCGGCTGGTCCCAGATCGGTTCGCGGCTGGTCACGAACGGAATGCTGCGCGTCGAATAGACGTCGTTCGGCAGCCACTCCAGCGTTCCAGCCCGCCACGGGTTTTCAGGGCCGCCTCCACCGGGGCGGAAGCGCAGGACAAGGTCGAAGACGAAGAGGAACACACCGGCTCCCAGCATGTAGGCGCCGATGGTCGAGATCATGTTGAGTGTGTCCCAACCGAGTTCCGACGGATACGTCCAGACTCGCCGAGGCATGCCGAGGAGACCGGTCAGGTGCATCGGGAAGAACGTTATGTTGAAGCCGAGGAACATCAGCCAGAAAACCCAGCGGCCGAGGCGTTCCGACAGCATGTTTTTGCTTACCATCGGCGCCCAGTAGTAAAAGGTGGCGAACAGCGGAAAAACCATGCCGCCTACGAGCACGTAGTGAAAATGGGCGACCACGAAATAGGTGTCGTGCACCTGGAAGTCGAACGGCACCATGGCGACCATGACGCCGGTCAGTCCGCCTACCGTAAAGATGAACAGGAAGCCCAGGACAAACAGCGACGGTGTGGTGATGCGGAACCGCTCGCGCCCGGCGGCGATGGTTGCAATCCAGGAAAACACCTGGATTCCGGAGGGAAGCGCCACCGCCATGCTTGCCGCCGAAAAGAAGGTGAGACTGAGCGCAGGGATGCCTGTGGTGAACATGTGGTGAACCCACAGGCCAAAGGAGAAGAAGCCGGTGGCGATCAGCGCCACGACGATGAGGCGGTAGCCGATCAACGGCGTCTGCGCCATGGTCGGCACGATCATCGAAACGAGCCCGGCCGCCGGCAGGAAGATGATGTAGACCTCGGGATGACCGAAAAACCAGAAAAGGTGCTGCCAAAGAAGCGCATCGCCGCCAAGTGCTGCTGTGAAGAAAGGCCAGCCGAAGGATCGTTCTATCTCCAGCATCATGGTTGCCAAAATGACCGCCGGAAAAGCAAACATGATCATCGACGCGAAGATCAGCATCGACCATGCGAATATTGGCATCCTGGCGAGCGACATGCCGGGCGGACGGGTCCGCAACGTCCCGACCACGATCTCGACCGCGCCCGCAATCGCCGAGATTTCGATGAAGCCGATGCCCAGCAGCCAGAAATCCGCGTTATCGCCCGGCGAGTATTCCGTGAGCGTGAGCGGCGGATACATGAACCAGCCGCCTGCGGGAGCGAGGTCGTAAAAGATCGTCGAGAAGAAGACGAGCCCGCCAACAACATAGGCCCAAATGGCGAATGCGCTGAGGCGCGGGAAAGGAAGGTCGCGCGCGGCCAGCATCTGCGGCAGCAGCATGACGCCAAGCGCTTCGACGGCGGGCACGGCGAAGAGGAACATCATCGTCGTCCCATGGACCGTGAACATCTGGTTGTAGAGTTCCTGGCCGATGAAGTCGTTGTTGCCGACAGCCAGTTGCGTCCGCATCAGCAGCGCCAAGACGCCTGCCATGAGGAAGAACAGGAACGCCACGCCGATATAGAGCAGGCCGATGACCGTGTTGTTGACGGCGGTGACGATCCGCCAGCCCTTGGGTGTCGCCCAGACGCGCTTCAGTTCCTCCAGTTCGCCCGGCGGGCGCGGCGTCGGATTGATCGGATGCGGCGTAAGATCCATCAGCCGCCGCCCGTGTCGCGCAGGAAATAGAGAATGATCAGCCCGGCGAGATAGGTGGCCATGACGGCAAGCGAATCGTAGCCCATCCTGAAGACGGTGCGGTTGCGCCGTTCCGCTAGGCCGACAAGGAAGATGGCCGTCACCGAGATTGCGATCAGAGCCGCGAAAGCTTCGAACCTGCCGGCGCTGTTGATCACGGCGTCGCTGCCGCCGGTGATGTCGATCACGAACAGGAACGAGGTGTCGAACAGGTTGGTGCCGAAGATGTCGGACATCGCCATCGTGTAGAGTCCCGCGCGCATGGCGCTGAACACAGTGCTCACCTCGGGCAGCGAGGTCGCGATAGCTACGAAGACGGCTCCGACGAAACTCTGCCCGAGCCCCGTCGCCTCCGCGATCGCGTCGGCGCTGCGCGACAGAACATAGCCGGCGACGACGATGACGACGCCGGCTATCGCGGCCCGTGTCACCGCCCAGTTGAGGGATTTGTCTTTGTCCTTCCCCGCTTCCTTCTTCGCCTGCTTTTCCTCCTTCTCTTTGCTTATCTCGCTGTCGCCCGGAACCCACGGCTTGTCGCCTTGAGCGCGTGACAGCACCCACATGCTGATCCCCGTGCCAATAGCCAGCAGCCACATCCACAAGCCGACAAAAAGGATGGGCACGTCCCCGACCACGATGGCCGCGGCGACGATCGAGAGCAGCAGGATTTTCAGGCCGCCCTGCAGGATAACGACCGAGTCGGGAATTATGGAAGTCAGCGCCCGTCTGCCGATTAGCGCGTCGGCAACAGCAAGAATCGCGACCTGCATCGCGATGCCGCCGAGGATGCTGTTGACCGCGAGGCTGTCGTCGCCGCTGACCGAGGAGGTTACCGCCACCGCCAGTTCGGGTAGCGAGGTGACCCCGCCGAGCAGCAAAAGCCCAACCAGCGCCTGCCCCATGC
This sequence comes from Mesorhizobium alhagi CCNWXJ12-2, assembly GCF_000236565.1. Lineage (GTDB taxonomy): Bacteria > Pseudomonadota > Alphaproteobacteria > Rhizobiales > Rhizobiaceae > Allomesorhizobium > Allomesorhizobium alhagi. The sequence continues at coordinate 10,766 of NZ_AHAM01000078.1, forward strand.
CGGTCTTGTCGCTGATGACATTGGCATAGCGGGTGATCCGCACGCCGGCGAACCAGACAGCAGCCGCCCCCGCGGCGAAGAGTGCGAGATTGATAGGAAGACCCATGGCGGCGAAATCAAACATGTCGGTCACCTCAGGCTCTCGAGGTAGGTGGCCAGTTGGCCAAGTTCCCGCTCGGTGTAGATTTCATAGGGCGGCATCAGATTCTCAGGCTTGATGTGCTGATTGTCGCGAATCCAACTCGCAAAGGCCTCGGCGTTGTTGGGCAGTGTCGCCGCAGCCAGTGAATGCCGGTTTCCGACATGAGTGAGGTCGGGTGCGATCGTGCCACTAGCGTCGGTACCGCGCACGGTATGGCATGCGCCGCAGCCGCTCTGCACGAATAGCGCGTGCCCTTGGATTTCTGCTTCGTCGACGGGAACCGCTGCCGGTTCGCTTTCGCGCGCCAGCCACGTCTCGAAATCGGCGGGGGGCATGGCGATAACGAAGAATGACATCAGCGCGTGGGCGCCGCCGCAATATTCAGCACACTGTCCTCGGCTGATGCCTGGCTCGCTTACGCTGAGCGTCAGCGTATTCGTGCGGCCTGGTATCATGTCGAGCTTGCCTGCCAGCTTCGGCACCCAGAAGCTATGGATCACATCCGCGGACGTCAGCTCGAGACGGACGGGCTGGCCGGTTGGCACGCGCAACTCGTTGGCGCTCTCGATGCGGCGGCCGTCGCGAGCGATATAGATCACACGCCACCACCAGCGTTCGCCGACCACCGATATGCGAAGGCCGTCCTCCCCCTCGGCAGAACCTGCGATGCCCATGATGACGACGCTGTAGCCAAGCAGAGCCGAAAGCGCTGCCGCGGGAAAGATAAGCCCCGCGCCGATGACAAGTCGCTCTCCGGCCAATCGCTGTCGCCATCGATGACTTCCGAACAACGCGATTATGGTGGCTATGGCGACACCGAGAAAAACAACCGAACAGAAGATGATGAGAATCCAGGAGAGCGTGTGGATGCGCTCGGCCTCTCCCCCGGCGGGGTTCAGAGCCGACTGTACGTCCACGCAGCCGGCGACGATCAACAGAACGGGAAGCGCCGCGAAAGCCTGAAAGGATCGGTCCCGCATCACTTTGAATCCGGTAATGCCGAGGCCGATTCATTCCGATACGCCTCCGGCGGCAGCGATGCAAAGTAGCTCGCTACGTCGAGTACCTGCTCCTCCGTCAGTCGGCGGGCGATCGGAGCCATGATCTGGCCGTATGCGGTGCGGTCGCGACCTCCGCTCTGCCAGACGCGCAACTGGCCGGCCAGATAGTCGGAGTGCTGTCCGGCGAGCGCGGGAAACTCCGCCGCACGAGAATGTGAATGACAGGCAAGGCAGCGAGGGATCGCGTTTTGCGGATCGCCTTCGGTGGCCAGCGCCTGCCCGCGCGCTATCCTCGCCGGATCGATGCCGCGCTGTCCCGGCTGAGCATCGAGATTGGCGTAGTAGTTGGCAATTTTCGCAATTTCTCTGTCATCGAGATGAGTGGCGACAGGCTGCATAATCCCGCTCGGCCGCACGCGGGCGGTGTACTCTTTCAAGGCCCGCTCAAGGTATCCGATCGACTGCCCGCCGAGTTTGGGAACGAGACTGCTGATGGTCGACACCGCCGCATCGTCATGACAGCGGATGCATTGGGTCAGGGCGACGGCCTCTGTTCGGTGTGTCGGCTCTGTCCCCGCGAGTGCTCCAGGCGGTACCCGGTCGAGGCCTGCCAGTTGGCGGTAGTTGTCCATCTCGCCGCCGGCCAACTCCATCAGAAAGGCTGTGAGCGCCCAAACCTCATCGTCGCGGATGGGGGCGGGCCAGGCGGGCATGCCAGTGTATTTCAGGCCGTGCTTGACGATCCAATGGAGTTCTTCCGGGGGTTCCCCAGCAGTGACGTCGGCCAGATGGGGGGGCGACGGCAGCATTTGGCTGACGATGGCGTTGATGGGTTCTCCGGGCCTGCTATGGCAGGGAACGCATCCTCCCTCGTAGTGAGCGGCGCCCAGACGGACCAGGTCGGGATCGTCGAGCGGGGGAGTTTCGATAAATGTGCTATGCGTCTCGACCGACTGTTCACGGACTTTTTCCAGAATCCATGTCGTTACCCAAAAATGATCACGCGACGCGGCTACATTGTACAAGCCCGACCATACGAACGCGGCCCCGGCGGCGACGACAAGAATTAGGATGATAGCTAGGGAAATGATCAGCCGGTTCGGTGCGAGTTTAGCCCACATGCCGCGCCTCTCGCACGGCAAGTGAAGGCACTTGGCGGTCTGAAGTGTCGTCGGCGTCGAGGTCGAAGAACCATCGCGCGGCGATGACGATGCCGGCCAGGACGTAGGTGGCCGGACAGGCTACAAGCATGAACAGACCCGCGAGTTGCTGGTCGGCAAGCGCGTCGTCCATCTTGTGCATCGCCCCTGGCGGGTGCGCAATCAAGAGATCCGGGTAAAGGGCTCTCGGCGCGAAAACCAGAAGAACACCAAGAAGGCAAAACAGTTTGCTGGTGATGAGCAGCGCCAGAATGGCGCGCCAACGGTAGTCATCCTTAATCGAAAGAATGGCTAACCAGAACCACAGCGCGCATGTCAGAAACGACGCGAGCATGATCGAATGGAGGATGTGCGACTGCGTCCCCGTGTGAAGCATCGGCGGCGCGTGCCATGCCCACAGAACCAAAAGTTGCGCGATCACTGCAGGGTACAGTTTGGGCAATGGCAAACGGTCGCCAAACCTTCGGTTGACCGCCAGCGCCAGAAGTGGCGCCAAGGCGTTCATAAGCAAAATGTGAATCGCCATCTGCTGCGAGAGCGGCCCCACGTAAAGCATGATCGTTGAACCAGTATCCGCAGAAAATGTTCCGTCGCTGAGCCAAGCTCGACAGCGGCGATGCGTGAGGCTTTCCCACTTTACAGGATGCGCCATGTGGGCGATTGCGGAACAAAGGATTGGCGGGAGAGGTGCCGTCTTGCTGTGTTTCCGCGCGAGCAGCCACCGATCTCATAAATGAACCTAACCGACATCTAGTGGTTAGTAGGCAAACTCTATCCTTTGCTGCTCTCAGATCGGTGCAATGCCCGGATTCGTCATCAATCCTCCCGTGTTTTTCGGCTCCGTCGCCATCACGACCGTTTTCCTCGTGACCGGTGTCCTTTTTCCCAGCCAGGCGGAGAGTATTTTTGCCGCGATGCAGGGTTGGATTCTCGCGTCCTTTGGCTGGTTCTATCTGCTTTCAGTGGCAATTTTCCTCGCCTCCGTCGTTTTCTTCGCCGCAAGTCGCTTCGGCAATCTGAAGCTCGGGCCAGACGATTCAACCCCAGATTTCCGGTATGTGTCCTGGGTGGCAATGCTGTTTGCGGCAGGCATGGGCATAGGGCTCATGTATTTCGCCGTAGGCGAGCCGATGACCCATTTCGCCGCTCCTCCCGAGGCCGAACCGCTAACCATCGCGGCACAACGCCAGGCGATGAGCGTGACGTTTTTCCACTGGGGTCTGCATGCCTGGGCGATCTATGCCGTGGTGGGTCTGTCGCTTGCGTTTTTCGGCTACCGCTACAACCTGCCACTTACGGTCCGCTCCGGGCTCTACCCATTGCTCAAGAATCGCATAGACGGACCGCTCGGACACGCTGTTGACATCTTCGCCATCTGCGGAACGCTCTTCGGCGTGGCTACGTCGCTCGGATTTGGCGTCCTGCAGATCAATGCCGGCCTCAACTATCTCCTTGGCCTGCCGAACGACACTCCGGTCCAACTGGTCCTGATCGCGATCATCACCGCGGTCGCCACCATTTCTGTCGCTACCGGCGTCGACAAAGGCATCCGGCGGTTGAGCGAACTGAACCTGATCCTTGCTGTCCTGCTCATGCTGTTCGTGCTGGCGGTTGGTCCGACAGCCCAGCTCCTGCGTGATTTCGTGCAGAATATCGGCTTCTATCTCGACACGATCGTGCTGCGGACTTTCAATATCTATGCCTATGAGCCGCGCCCGTGGATCGACGCCTGGACACTGTTTTACTGGGCCTGGTGGATTTCCTGGTCGCCCTTCGTCGGCATGTTCATCGCGCGCATCTCCCGAGGCCGGACGGTGCGGGAGTTCGTGGTCGCCGTGCTTTTCATCCCGGCAGGCTTCACCTTCTTCTGGATGACCGTTTTCGGCAACACCGCCCTCTACATCGACACGACAGTTGCGAACGGCGCCTTGTCCACCGCAGTGGCCGAGGATTTGTCCGTCGCGCTGTTCCAGTTCTTCCAGTACCTTCCCCTTCCTGCAATCACGTCGTCACTGGCCGTCCTGCTCGTAGCGGTGTTTTTCATCACCTCTTCCGACTCGGGTTCGCTCGTCGTCGATACTATAGCGGCGGGCGGCGAGACCCAGACGGGCATAACCCAGCGTGTGTTCTGGTGCGCTCTCGAAGGCCTAATTGCGGCTGTCCTTCTGCTCGCCGGTGGCCTTGCTGCGCTGCAATCGGCAACGATAGCCACCGCGTTGCCGTTTTCGCTGATCATGCTGATGCTGGTCTGGGCGCTCTTCAAAGGCATGACGGCGGACCTTGCGCAGGGGCAGGTCGGCCCCGCGGCTGTCTCGGCCCAGGCGCATCCCGCCACCGGGCTCACCTGGCAGCGGAGGCTGGGCCTGATCCTGAAAGCCCCGACCGAGATCGAGGTGACCGATCACATCGCCAATGTCGTCGCGCCGGCTCTCGAAAACGTTGCGCAAGAACTGGAAAAGCGCGGCCGCAAGGCAGTGGTGTCTCGTGGCGACGGAGGTCAATCTGTCTCGCTCACGGTTCCCGCAATCGGCGTGCGCGACTTCGTCTATGGTGTGCAGCCAGCCTCTCATCGGCTTCCGGCGTTTTCGGCGCTGGAAGCCGCCCAGGAGGAATTACGGTTCGAAGCGCGCACCTTCTTCAGCGATGGCAGCCGTGGCTACGACCTGATGGGGATGGCGCAGGAGCAGATCATCGCCGATGTGCTCGCACAATTCGAACGCTACCTGAACCTTGTCCAGTCGCCAGAAGTCTCGCTAGTAACCGCCGCACCCGAACATGCGCAGGATGTGCCCACACGGCAATGAGGATTGGCGCCGGAGCGGGCATTGGCGATAACGGTTGGCTATTGCACCTACGGCTAAATCGTAGGGCTCGATTCCCGAAGAATTGCACACCGAGGTTCGCTCCAGGCGACTACGGCTCGGAAGACCTTCCCATCGGGACGCGCAGGGTCTTCGTTGTGCTCGAAAATGCTGGCGGATCGCTCATCCGGGGGGAATAGCTCCAAACAGAGCAAATCAGAATCGGCGGATAGAAGAAGGTTGGTCGCTGATCTGGAATGTGACCGCTGAAGGATATGTGCCTCAACCAGCCAGCGGTCGCGATAGACAAACTGCGCAATGGTGACATATAGCCATATTTGGCGAGGGGCACATACATGCGAGAACGACTGACGGCGCTCATGAAGCGGCTTAAAGACGAACAGCAGAAGCTGCTGTTCGCCGCCGCGGAGTCCCCCACTCTGCCGAGCCTCAGTACAATTCAGCGCGTGGCCGATCTTGAACTCAATATCGCTGCGATTGAGAACACGTTGGCCGAACTGCCGTCCTGAATGACAACCCGGTTGTGATCTGGTTCCCGCGTCAGCCGCTTCGCCGTTCGAAGCCGACTAGATGCCATCCAGCCGCATGAAAGCGGTACCATCGCAGGGACGTGAGGCGTCCCGGTCGAACGAAGCCGTCAGCAGTTTACGCATTGGGGACGAGAGGTTTTTTGGGATTTTCTGCTTGAGATTGAATGCGCATCAGCTCCCCAATCTGCTGAATCCGCTGCTGCGATGCAGCCGCATCAGCCAGTGCCGACTCCAATTGCGTAGTGAGTGAATCTGAGCGCTGTGACAATGATGTCTCTACGGGACCAGGCCCTCTGCCCGCTAACAGCCAAACGGGTGTCACGCCAAGAATCCCGGCCATCATAAACAGACGATTGGCGCGCGGACTGTCGCGATCGCATTCCCAGGCCTTCCAGGTCGAGGTCATCACGCCCAGCCGTTGTGCAGCTTCGCTCATGTCCAGTTCAGCCAGTTCGCGAGCATACGACATGCGCCCCCCAAGCGTGTCTTCTGAGCCGAGGTCGACCCGGTTTGTTTGCAGAACCATAATGTATCTCCAATTTTTGGCGGTCAGGTTGATGAAGGCGCATGAACGGCCCTCGTGTTCGGTGCCCGGCGGTAGCCGCTGTAATTGGAGGCAGGCCGATAGGCCTGCCTCCATCAGGCTCTACATCGCCGCTTCGCGCGCACTGGTAAGCCAGCCCTCGACGAGGTCGCCATTTGCCTCGATCCACTCTGATGCGTGGCGCTGGATGTCTTCCGGATCGCCTTCTCCGGCATTCATCTTTGCGTTCTGGGCAAAGATTGCGTCGAGAGGGATCTTTACTTCGCTGAGCAATGCCTTGGCGGCTGGGTTTTCCTCCAGGAACGAAGAGTTCGCGACCGGACGAATGTCATTGGCCGGGAACCCCAGCTTGCAGGGATCGGCCACGCAGCCATTAACGCCTGCAAGTGTGGCCGCGTCTTCAAGCTCAGCCATTTCCTCCGGCAGGTCGACTTCCGGAACCTCGATCCACATCACGTCCTCGCCTGGAACCAGTTCGTTGACGGTCCAGTTTGGCGTCCAGGTGTAGAACAGGATCGGCTCGCCCTGTTCATAAGCGGCGATCGCATCTGCCATAGAGGCAGCGTAGCCTGCCTTGATGGGATTAACGTGGTCGCGGAGTTCGTAGGCATCGAGGTGATGCTCGATATTGACCTCGCAGCCCCAACCGGGCGGACAGGCGACCAGGTCGGCCTTGCCGTCATCGTTGCGGTCGAACGCTTCCTTGACCTCCGGGCGCTTGAAATCGTCCAAGGTCTTGATGTTGAACTTCTCTACCGAAGCCTTGTCGACGAGATAACCTTCCAGCGCACCGCCTTCGGCAACGTGGCCGACCTTTTCAGCGCCTTGCGAGAATGTGCTCTCATAGGTGTTGTGGAGCGGGAACCACCCGTTGACCCACAGGTCGAGATCGCCTTGCGAGACCGCCTGATAGAATGGCGGATTGTCGAGCGTTGTCGGTCCTTCGACCTCGTATCCGAGCTTCTGCAGAAGCTGCTTGTAGATCTCGGCATGGAACCAGCCCGTGTCCCAGGTGGCTTGTCCCATTTTCACGGTGGTGCCTTCGCCCGGCATTTCCTGCGCCGTGGCGAGGGAAACCGGCGCCGCCCAAAGGGCTGCTGCCGATACGCCGACAATCAGGAATTGCGAGAGATGTGATCTCTTCATTGGGAAGTCTCCTTATTCAGTTAATGTTGCCTGCTCTGCTGCAGGATACGGGGGCCGCACAGGAAGGCGGCCGCGACAAGCATCAGCTTGCCCGTTCGGTTTGGCCGGAGGAAACAGCTCTCGGCGAAAACAGGGATTTCAACGTCGCCGCCAGGGATACAGTGCGGACGGAGCGCTTCTCCCCCAGTCCCTGGGTCATGCGGTCGAGGACGATGGCCAGCAGTACGATGCCGATGCCGCCGGCGGTGGCGTTGCCGACATCGAGGCGGCCAAGGCCGGTGTAGACCGTGAGGCCGAGGCCGCCGGCGCCGATCAGCGCCGCAATGACGACCATCGACAGCGCCAGCATAAGGGTTTGGTTCAAGCCCGCCATCACCGTGCGCAGCGCCAGCGGAAATTGGACCTCCCAAAGGGTCTGCCATGCGGTCGCGCCGAAAGCGGTCGCAGCCTCCACGAGATCGCCACGGACGTTGCGGATGCCCAGATTGGTCAAGCGTATGATCGGGGGCAGCGCGAAGATGATTGTCGCAATGATGCCCGGCACCATGCCGACACCGAACAGCATGACGATCGGAACGAGATAGACGAAGGAGGGGATCGTCTGCATGATATCGAGCACGGGACGCAGGGCCGCCTGGAACCGGTCGCTGGCAGCGGCGGCGATGCCCAATGGAATGCCGATCACGGTGCAGAAGAATACTGCCGTAACCACCATGGACAGTGTCGTCATGGTTTCCGGCCAAAGCCCGATCATATCGATGAAAGCAAGTGCGAACAGCGTGAAAATGGCTACGCCTCGTCCCGCTGTTCGCCAGGCGATCAGGGAGAGCCCGACGGTGAACAGGACCATCGGGATGGCGTTAAGTACGCCGTCGAGCGTGTTCAGCACCTGCGTGATCGGCCACTGCATGGCCCGGAACGCAGGGCGGAAATTGGGCACAAGCCAATCCTTCACAAAGAAGTTGACCCAGTCGTCCAGCGGTATGGTGAGGAAGTCAGATGGACTGACCATTGATGTCTCCTTCGCCGGGGCGTTCCCGGCCGATTGCGCCAGGGCTCAGGCTGCGGCGGCTTCGCCGGCGAGCTTCGCGAACACCGCTTGCGGCGCGATGACGCCGTCCAGGCGACCCTTTCGGTTCGTGACGGCGATAGGCAGTCCGGACTGCGCTAGGGAATATAATTCGAAGAGCGGGGTGCTGCGCCTTGCCGATGGAAAATCGGTGATCAACGCACTCGCCAATGCGCCGCCATTGTCGCGCATCAGTGCTGTCAGATCCCGGTAGGTGACTGCGCCCGCAATGCGCTCGCCGTCGAGCACGTAGATCGCATCGCTTCCGGCCGCCTCCATGCGCTCGATGGCGTTCTTGGCGGTATCTGTTGACAGTTGCACAGCGTCGGCAGGTCCGGCGACACTGTCTGCGGTGAAGACGCGCGAACGGTCGATGTCCTGGGTGAAGGCGGCGACGTAGTCGTTGGCAGGATTCGCGACGATCTCTTCTGCCGTTCCAGTCTGCACGAAACGACCGTTGCGCATGATCGCGATCTGGTTGCCGAGGATAAGCGCCTCATTGAGATCATGGGTGATGAAGATGATTGTCTTCTTCAGCGTCCGCTGCAACTCGAGCAGTTCTTCCTGCATATCGCGCCGGATGAGGGGGTCCAGAGCGCTGAAGGGTTCGTCCATGAGAAGAATCTCCGGCTCCGCGGCAAGTCCGCGGGCCAGACCCACTCGCTGCTGCATACCGCCGGACAATTCATCGGGGTAGCTGTCGGCACGAGACTCCAGGCCGACCTGCGCAAGCGCTTCCATGGCGCGTCTGCGGCGCTCCTCAGCAGGCATGCCCTTGATCTTCAGCCCGAATGCCACGTTTTCTGCAACGGTCTTGTGCGGAAACAGCGCGAAGTGCTGGAATACCATCGAAACCTTGTTGCGGCGGATATCGCGAAGACGCGCGGGCGAACAACTTGCAACATCGTCGCCGTCGATGATGATTTGCCCGGCACTCGGCTCGATGAGGCCGTTGATCATCCGGACAAGTGTCGACTTTCCCGACCCGGAAAGTCCCATGACTACGAAAATCTGGCCTTCTTCGACGTCGAAACTGGCGTCCTCGACCCCGACCGTCTGCCCGGTTTCCTCGAAAATATCTTCCTTCGAACGACCGTTCTTGAGCAACTCAAGGCCGCGGTGGGGCTCCATTCCGAATATCTTGAAAATGTTTTTGACTGATACTTTAACTGGCATGTCTACTTTCGATTGAGGAATCCGACATCTATGTATCGGAAAAACTATGCCGACAGCAGATTTCGAACAAAAAATTCGACATCTCGCAATGGATTGCGAGCGCTGCCGGCAGGGCGAAGGATGTACTGGGACTATAGGGATTGGTGGCCGCTTGTGCAACCCGCAGGCTGTGAGGTGATCGAGTGAAACGAAAGACGATCACAAGCCAGAAAATTGAACGGGCTCGTGTTGCTCCAAACGACCTTCTCGACCATGAGTCCTGAAGGGGAGATCATTCTTCATGCAACCGTTTCGGGCTGGCCACATGAGTTCGCAGCCTGAGCCACACAGATTTGATTGGGGCTGGAGCCGTCGAAGTCGCCGCCGGTGAAGTCACCGTATCTGGCGACAAGGTCCAGACCCGCCAACGCAAGGCGCAGCGGCAGTTCCTGCGGAAAAAAGGAACGAAGGCGCATCGGCGCGAGAGGCGGCATTTCTCTCCCCATCTTTTGGAACCGCCATTTCAAAACCTGGACCTGCTCGACCGGATCATATGCGATCAGCTCATTATTGGCTGAATAGGCCGATTGATAGACCCCGTTGCCGCCCCTCGTCTGGTCTCCTCGCGCAAGATCGTGGATATTTGGGTTCACGACGTCGAAGGCCAACAGCCCGCCGGGGGCGAGATGCCTGACGATCCTGTTCAGACACTCGACGATGTCGTCGTTGGCCGTGAGGTGAGCAAGGGAATTGCAGGAGACGATCACCAGCGAAAAGCGCCTGCCCAGATCGGACCTGCGCATATCGCCCTGTACAAATTCCGCTTCGGCACGTTTCAATTCGGCCTTGGCGCGGGCAGCGCGTATCATGGCATACGACGCATCGAGCCCGACCACGTCGTGGCCATCCAGCGCCAGCGGTATCGTCAGTCGACCGGTCCCGCAGGCAAGCTCCAGGATCGGGCCGGCTGTTGAACACGCAAGCTTGCGGTAAAACGACTCGCAGGGTCCGGGCGTCACCACCTCGTCGTAAAGTGATGGCAAATCATAGAGCGTTGGACACTGTTCTTTCGGCAATTCCACGACCTCCCGTTGGCGGCATGAGCGGTCGGGAGGGAAGAAAAACAAATCCAGAGCTCACTCAAGCGTTTTCGCGAGCTGCACCTGGAATTGCCAAGAGAAGGTCTGGAAAGGAGGAGGTTAGCCGACCATCACCTTGCTCTCTCGTTTAGTCGGATCGGCCCATCCTGCTGCACGGAGAGTGTGATACAGCTCGTCCTTAAATTCCCGCACCCTCAGGCTTCGAGTGGCGTATCCGGTCCCGGATCGCCGCCGGCCGCAGCGATCGCCAGCCTGCGCAGATAGTGGTTCCAGCCCTTTTCGTGGCTGGCGCGCTCCTTCTCGTCCGGCAGCCCGCTATGAGTGAAGCGCACGAGGGTACCGCCGGCCTTCTCCTCGAGGTCGATTTCGATCAGGCTCGATCCGGGCGGCATGTCCTCGCGCCCTTCCCAGCCGAAGCTGTAGGCTAGGCGGTGGACCGGGATCACTTCCGTGAACTGGCCGCGAGCCCTGTACTTGTCACCCACGCTGACGAGATAGATGCCGCCGGGATGCGCCTCCACGTTCGCCTCCGTGCCCATCCAGCGCATGATCTTTTCGGGATCGGTGAGGAATGCGAAGACCGTTGCCTGCGGGGCTGATATCTCGATCTCGCTGCGAAGGGTCTCGGTCATGGGCGGCCTCCTCCGTTTAGGACGCAATGTTGTTCCGGTATTGTCGGCAATGTAGGCCAACCGCCGTTCGACGCAAGAATCCTCCGTCATCCTCATGACAGACGGCCAACGCCGTTTCATGATGAGGCATGCGACTGCCCTCCTCCCTCTCCTTCCTGCTCGACGAGGCGATCGATTCGCCTGGCGCCGATACCTTCCTGATGACGCTCGGCGCAAGGCTCGTCGCGGACGGCCTGCCGCTCGCCGGGGGCGCGCTCACCCAGGCCGCGCCGCACCC
>NZ_AHAM01000077.1 GCF_000236565.1 Mesorhizobium alhagi CCNWXJ12-2
TAAGGGGCGGGGGCCCGACGCAGATCGGCAACGGTTACCTCCGCGCCCGCGGTGGCAAGGTCGAAGGCCGTGCGCCAGGCGCCGTCATTGGTCGTCGCGACGATCACGCGCCTTCCGGGCAGGACGGCGAAGCGGTTGAGGTAGGCGCGCGCGGCCGAGGCGAGCATGATTCCGGGGCGATCATTGTCGGGAAACACCAGCGGCCGTTCCATCGCCCCTGCGGCAAAGACGATCGAGCGTGCGCGCAGTATGGTGAAGACCTGACGCGGTTCGCCGGATTCCTCCGTACCGGCATCGCCGCGCCGCTGAACGAGGCCGATAACGCCGCCGTCATAGATGCCGAAGGCGGCGGTGCGCGGCATCAGGGAGACGGTTTCGAACGCGCGCAGCTCGGCCTCGATCGTATTCAGCCAGATTGCGGCGCTGCCGTCCGGCCGCTCGGAAAGCAGTTGGCCGCCGAACAGGAAGTCCTGCTCGATGAGCGCGACACGCGCTCCGGCGCTTGCCGCGGCGCGCGCGGCCGAAAGCCCCGCCGGCCCGCCGCCAATGACGGCCACATCGCAGAAGGCGTACCGGACCTCGTAGCGGTCGGGATCCGGGTCAGTGCCCGCCCGGCCCAGACCGGCTGCCTTGCGGATGAAGTGCTCGTAAAACATCCAGGCGCGGCGGGTCGGGCCCATAAATGTCTTGTAGTAGAAGCCGGCCGAAAGGAACGGTGAAAACAGCCCGTTGACGCTCTGGATATCGAAGGCGAGCGATGGCCAGCGGTTCTGGCTCTGCGCGACGATACCGTCGGCGAGTTCCAGTGTGGTGGCGGGCAGATTAGGCTCCCGCCTGCCGCCTGTGCCGAGCGTAACCAGCGCATTAGGCTCTTCCGGGCCGGCGGAAAAAATGCCGCGCGGACGATGATATTTGAAGCTGCGCCCGACCAGCGCAACGTCGTTGGCGAGCAGCGCCGAGGCGAGCGTGTCACCATGGAAGCCGTGCAGCTTCTTCCCATCGAAGGCGAATTCGACCGGTCGCGACCGGTCAATGCGGCCTCCGACTGCAAGCCGCTTGGGTGGAAGCTTCATGTGGACGATTTCCTGGCGAAGCTGACCGATGCGATGGCGTGGGTCCGCGTGTCACGTTCGACCGCCAGCCATTGCCTGCAGCCCACGACGTGCTGCCAGAATTCGCGGTGCGGGCCGGCCGGGTTCTTGCGGACATAAACGTAGCGATACCAGGCGTCCGGGTCGGGGTCGTCGTTCGCCGGGCGGGCGACCGACGCGTCGCCGCCATAGCGGAACTCGTCGTGGTCGCGCGGACCGCAGCAGGGGCATTCGATGCGCAGCATTTCTTTCGCCCCCTATTGCAGCCAGGCGGAGGGGCCGACGCCGGCCTCGTCGAGCGTGTGGCCGGTGCGGAAACGATCAAGGCCGAAGGCGGCGACCAGCGGATGCGGCTTGCCGGTCGCGATGGTGTGCGCAAAGCACCAGCCGGAAGCCGGCGTCGCCTTGAAGCCGCCATAGCACCAGCCGCCGTTGAGATAGAGGCCGTCGATCGGAGCCGGGCAGATGATCGGACTGGCGTCGGGCGTCATGTCCATGACGCCGCCCCAGTGGCGCAGCAACCGGACGCGAGAAATGCACGGCATCAGCGCGATCGCCGCCTCCGCCACCTCGCGCACGACTCCGAGATTGCCGCGCTGGGCGTAGGAATTGTAGCCGTCGAGATTGCCGCCGAACACCAGCCCGCCCTTGTCGGACTGGCTGACATAAAAGTGGTCGGCGCCGTAGGCGACGACGTGATCGACCATCGGCTTCAGCGGTTCGGTGACGAAGGCCTGCAGGACGTGGCTTTCGATCGGCAGTTCGAGGCCCGCCTTCTGGCCGAGCACCGATGTGTGGCCGGCGACAGCGAGGCCAACCTTGCCGGCGCCAATTCGGCCCTTCGTCGTCTCGACGCCGACGATCTTTTCGCCGGCGCGGACGAAGCCCGTCACCTCGCAATTCTGGATGATATCGACGCCATGGCCGTCGGCGGCGCGGGCATAGCCCCAGGCGACGGCATCGTGGCGCGCGGTGCCGGCTCGGCCCTGGAAGATCGCGCCGTGAATGGGAAAGCGCGCCGTGTCGGAGAAGTCGAGATAGGGTGTCAGCCGGCGGACCTCGTCGCGGTCGAGAATGTCGGCGTCGATGCCGTTCAACCGCATGATGTTGGCGCGATGGCTGAAGCTGTCCAACTGGTCGACTGAATGCGCGGTGACGAGTTGGCCGCGCTGCGAGAACATGACGTTGAAATTCAGCGCCTGCGACATGCCCTCCCAGAGCTTCATCGAGAATTCGTAGAACTGGGTGTTGCCGTCGAGCAGGTAATTGGAGCGGATGACGGTGGTGTTGCGGCCGACATTGCCGCCGCCGACATAGCCTTTCTCCAGCACAGCCACATTGCGGATGCCGTGGTTCTCGGCGAGGTAGAAGGCAGTGGCGAGGCCATGCCCGCCGCCGCCGATGATCACCACGTCGTAGGAAGGCTTCGGCTCCGCCGCGCGCCAGGCGCGCCGCCAATTCCTTTGACCGGAGAGCGCGTTGCGGAAAATCGAAAAGGCGGAATAGCGGGCCATGATGCCGCTTCAGCGAACGATCGGGCCGGTCGGCGTGCGCGTCAGCACTTCCGCGCCAGCGTCCGTGAGGAGCACCGTATTGGAGATGAAATCGTCGCCGCGACCGGTGTGCATCAGCCAGGACAGGATATGGAAGCTCATGCCAGTCTCGATATCGAGGTCGGAATCGTGCCGCAGCCCGGTGACGGAATTGCCGCCGGTCCAGGACGGCGGCTGACCGATGCCGACGAGATAGCCGCAATGGTGGCGGCGGTAATGGGAAAGCCCGGCCTCATCGGCGACGCCCTGCCAGGCAGCGTAAACCTCGCGCGCTTTGGCGCCGGGCTTGAGCGCCTTCACCACAGCGTCGAACGCCTTGGCGGTCACTTCAGCCATCGCTGCGTCTTCGTCGCTGATGTGGCCTATGCGGACGAGTCGTCCAAGCGGCGCGTGATAGCGCGAGAGGCAGCCTGATAGTTCGACGAAGACCGGCTCCCCCCTGCGGGG